>RECT01000159.1 GCA_007693875.1 Spirulina sp. DLM2.Bin59 | reverse complement strand
GTTATCTCCGGTCACTCCCTCACCTCGGCGGATGCCAGGTGGGGGTCATTGAAGAATACTGTTCTGTTGAATCCAAATTAAACAGTAAATGGAGGGATTGCACCGCCTTGCGCCGCGCCTCAATATCCTGCTGCGCCCGCAACTGCACCATCGGTTCATGTAAGATTTTATTGACAATTCCCCGGGTGAGGGCCTCAATCACCTCCTGATGTTTATCGGCAAACTCCACCCCTAAACGAGACAGGGCTTTTTCTAACTCCTGCTCCCGAATCCCCTCGATCTTTTGGCGCAGGGAGTTGATCGTGGGGACGGTTTCCAGCGATCGCCGCCACACTTCATAGGCTTCCACCTCTTCCTCTAACAACACCTCCGCTTCCTGGGCCATCTGGCGACGTTGGGCGGTATTTTGGGCGACGACGGCTTTCAGATCATCCACATTAAACACCCGCACCTGGGGCATCTCCTTAACATCATGATGGACATTGAGGGGGACGGAAATATCCACCAACATGAGGGAATGATCCGGAGCGAGCACCCCCGCTAATTTAGCCCGATCAACAATAGGCTCCATGGCCCCGGTACTGGTGAAGGTGAGATCGGAGGCGGCGATGATTTCCAGCATTTCCCCTAAGGGCCGCAAAATCAGCGACACTTCCGGGAATTGTTTGGCTAAATCCTGCGATCGCTTCTGGGAACGGTTGACGACGGTAATTTCCCCCACCCCCTTCGAGGCCAAATGCTTCACCAATAACTGGGACATTTTCCCCGCGCCGATAATGGCGATCCGGCATTGGGCAAGATCCGGCCGCTGCATTTGGGCCAACTCCACCGCAGCGGAGGAAATGGACACCGCCCCCGTGCCGATATTGGTTTCCGTCCGTACCCTTTTCCCAGCGGTGATCGCCTGTTTAAAGAGGCGATCGAGGAGGCGGCCCACCCCTTGGAATTTTTGGGCCTGTTTATGGGTGGTTTTCACCTGGGCGAGGATCTGCCCTTCCCCAAGCACGAGGCTATCTAAACCCGCCGCCACCCGCATCAGATGGCGCAAAGCATCTTGATGGAGGAGGGTGAACAGGTGGCGGCGTAACTGGTGGAGGGGGAGGCCGCTTTTTTCCGAGAGAAATTGGGTCACTTCCACCACCCCCGGCTCGCTCTCGGTGGCGACGAAGTAAATTTCGAGGCGGTTACAGGTGCTGAGAATGGCCACCTCTTCGATGTGGGGATAGGTTTTGAGGTGGGCGATCGCCCCTTCAAGGTCGGACTCTGGAATACTGAGTTTTTCGCGCACCTCGACCGGTGCGGTTTTATGGCTCAAGCCAACCACGGCGATGTTCATAAAATTTTTGTATTAAGGGCTTTGTTACATTACCTGCCTATTTTTGGACATTTCTCGAGGGGATTTTGCCCCTTAGCAACAAGATTTAACAAAAATTTCCCATTTCGGCGAGCCTCACCATGGCAAAGGCGATCGCCACCGGGTCATAATTTGCTCTAAACTCTGGAAATTGCGACGGGTTTGGCGCGATCCCCATCCCTGTCCCCATCCTAGTGCAAATTCTTTGGGGATTCCCCCCGAACTGAGGGTCTGTGCCGTCCATCCATAGACTATGATAATCGCGTGGTTTATTCCTCCATCCCTAGAACGCAACGACTGATGAACAACCCCCAGCGGCTTGGTCTCCTTTTCTTTAAAACAACCATTTTATCCCTCCTGGTCGCAGGGACGGGGATCGGGATTCTCTATCGTCTCGCTGTCCAGAATCAACAGGCGGAACTGGCGGAACGCCTAGCGGCGGAGTTGGTAGCCCTCAGTGCTGACCCCACAACCGGGATTCAGCGGTTGAAAACCCAAGCAGAAGCCGATGGCGGTGCGGAACAGTTTGTGATCGGCCGGGAAGAAGGAGGAACGATTACCCGGCCCCTGGATCAAACCGATGGCAGCACCCCCCAACCCCTCGAAAAAGCGATCGCGGGGGAAACGGGGACATTTTGGAGTGGGCAGGCGATCGCCGCCTATGCCCCCATTCCCGACCAAGCCAACTGGGGGGCCGTCGTCCAAATCCCCCAACAACCCTTTAGCCGTCCCTATCTCCAGGTGACGGTCATTACAATCATTGCCGCCCTGTTCCTCAATGCCCTCGGCACCGCCATCTATTGGCTCCTCAGTCGCCATAGCCTGCGGGATCTCAGCAGCAGCGAAGCCCAACACCGGCTGATGGTGGATCAGGCCCCGGAAGCGATGATTACGATCAACGACAAGGCCTTGATCGAAACCTTCAACCCGGCAGCGGCTCAAATGTTTGGCTATAACCCCAATCAAGTCATCGGCCAAGGGATTGATCGCCTCATGCTCGCCTTTGCCGATGGGGAACTGGAAACCGCCCTATTTGGCAACGCTACCCTCGTGCAGGCCCCAACGACGGCGATCCAGAAACCCGGCACCAGCCCCCTGCTCACCGCTAAACGGGAACTAATGGGCCAGCGACAAGATGGGGGTATCTTCCCGGTGGAGTTAGCCGTCTCACGGATTGCAGCGGGGAAAGAGAAACGGTATCTGTTGATGGTGCGGGATGTGAGCGATCGCAAACAACGGGAAGAAACCCTCCGCAAGCGCAATGAAGAACTCGAATTGCGCGTTGAGGAGCGCACCAACCAACTCACCCACCTCAACGAAGAGCTATTGCACGAAATTGGCGAGCGCAACACCGCTGAAGAAAATTTACAAGCCATTGAAAAACGTTTTCGCACCCTCTTTAATCAATCCGAAGTGGGGATTCTCCAAACCAGCCCCAGCGGTCAAGTGGTCAACGCTAACCCGAAATTCCTCGATATGGTGGGGTATAGCGAAGCGGAACTCCTGGAAAAAACCTTTCAGGATATTACCCACACCGATGATCTCGGCAATGTGGTGAGCCAATTCCGCCAAGTGCTGGCGGGGGAACTCCCCGATCTCTGCGTTGAACAGCGGTATATCTGCAAAGATGGTCATTTGGTTTGGGTGCAGGTCAGTGGCTCGGTGGTGCGGGATCTGGGGGGGGATGTGGAATATTTCCTGGCCATTGTTGAGAATATTAGCGATCGCATCTCCACCCAAGCCGCCCTCGTCGCCAAAGAATCCACCATCAGCAGCTTTTTTAACAGCACCTCGATGATGATGGGGGTGATTGAAATCGTTGATCAAGATATTCGCCACCTGGCGGACAACGCCGTCACCAGCGAATTTTTCCGCCTCTCCCCGATCACGATGCACAACCAAATGGCCAGCGCCATGGGCGTGCCGCCGGAAATTCGCCGCCATTGGATTGACCATTGCTACGAAAGTGAACGTAAAGGCGGGCCGGTGCAGTTTGAATACAGCTATGAGCCGGATTTCGAGAGCAGCAACGGAGCCATCCGCTGCCTCGCCGCCACCGTTTGCCCCATCCCCGGCCAGGGGCAATTTTCCTACATGGTGGAAGATGTCACCGAGCAGCGCACCCAAGCGGAAGCCCTCCGCCAAGCGGAAGCCCAACTCTCCCAATTCACCGGCCAACTCCACACCCAACGCCGCGCCATGGATCAACTGGCGGAACTTAACGATTTCCTCCAGGCCAGCCGCAACCTCGATGATGCCCAAAATGCGATCATTGAACTGGTTCCCCCCCTCTTCCCCGACTGCTCCGGTGGCGTTTTTCTCTGCAATGAGGCGGGGAATTTATTGGAAGTGGTGGTCAACTGGGGGGATCATTTCAACAGTGAGGAAATTTTCTCCCCCGATGAAAGTTGGGCTGTACGGCGCGGTCGCCCCCATTGGGTAGATTATGACCATCCCCGCCTCTTGAGCCAACATGTTCACTACGATGGCCAGCCGGTGGAATGCCTCAGCCTACCGATGATTTCCCAGGATCGCCTCCAGGGGTTGCTGTACCTCACTTCGCCCCAACCAGGTTTACTCAATGAATCCCGCCGTAGCTTTGCCCAAACCGTGGCGGAGCAGTTGGCGGTCTGTTTGGCTAATGTCAAGTTGGGATCGAGTGTCAAGTTGGATCGTGTCCATGATGCCCTAACGGGCTTATTCAACCGCCGTTATCTGGAAGAAGCCCTGGAGCGAGAAATCTACAGTGCTTCCCGGCAACAGCGGGCGGTGGGGATCATTTTGCTCGATATTGACTATTTCCAGCAGTTTAATAATACCTTTGGCCATGAGGCGGGGGATGCGATGTTACGGGCTTTGGGGCGATTCCTCCAGCGGACGGCCCACAATATGGACATTGCTGGCCGCTATGGCGGGGAAGAAATGGCAGTGATTATTCCCCATACCTCCTTTGATGCGGTGCGGAGTCGGGCGACTCAGATTTTAGATGGTGTCAAGCAGTTGCGGGTGGAATACGGCAGCCAAAGCCTCGATCCGGTGACGGTTTCCATTGGCATCGCCCTGTTCCCAGAAAATGGCATGACCTGGCAAGCGTTGTTTCAAAGTGCGGAAATGGCCCTGAGTCGGGCCAAGGTGGAGGGGCGCGATCGCCTCTGCTCCATCGAAGGGCAACCCCAGGGTTAACCCCATCAACCGCCCTATTCCCCAAAGTGGTTTCAATCTGTCCCCAGACAGCCATAATAAAATCTGTGGATCTGCCCTAGAGAGATGATGAAACTCCTCTGTTTGAGTAATGGCCATGGTGAGGATGCGATCGCCATCCAGATTGCCCAAGCGCTCCGCCGCCATCCCCAAGGCCCGGAAATTGCCGCCCTCCCCATTGTTGGCGCAGGCCACGCCTACGCAGCCGCAGAAATTCCCATTGTTGGCCCCGTCAAAGCGATGCCGTCAGGGGGGTTTATCTATATGGATCGGCGGCAACTGTGGCAGGATGTCCGGGGCGGCCTGTTGGGGTTGACGTTGGCGCAGATCCGCGTTGCCCGCCGTTGGGCGAAGGATGGCGGCAAAATCTTGGCGGTGGGGGATATTGTTCCCCTGGCCATTGCCGCTTTCAGTGGGGCAACCTATGGCTTTGTGGGGACGGCAAAATCAGAATACTATATCCGCGATGACCGGGGGCAACTGCTGAAATCCCGCCGGGGTGAGGGCTGGTCTGGTTCGGTGTATTTGCCCTGGGAACGGTGGTTGATGGGGCGATCGCTCTGCCGGGCCGTCTATCCCCGCGATGGCCTGACCACAACGATCCTTAAACGCCACCGGATCCCCGCCCATAATCTCGGCAATCCGATGATGGATGGCTTGGTGGTTCCTCGCTATACCCAAAGTGCGATCCCGGAAGACCAGCGCCCCCTAACGGTGTTGCTCCTCCCCGGTTCCCGCGCCCCAGAAGCCCATAGCAATTGGCAAACCTTGATCGCAGCAGCCCAGGAACTCTGCCGCACCCCCCCACCCCTGCACCCCTGTTGTGCCTCGCTGCCCTGGCCCCGGGCCTTGATGCTGCCGACTTTCTCCCCACCCTCACCCAATACGGCTGGCGACCCGCGCCCCTGCCCTCAATTCCCCCCCTCACTGACCCGGAGGCCCAAGGTTTCCAACAGGGGGAGCATCGTTTGGTGATTACCCAGCAGGACTATGCCGCCTGTTTAAATGCGGCGGATATGGCCATCGCCATGGCCGGCACAGCCACGGAGCAGTTTGTTGGCCTGGGGAAACCGGTGATCACATTACCGGGAACCGGCCCCCAATTTACCCCCCAATTTGCCGAAGCCCAAACCCGGCTGTTGGGGGTTTCGGTGACGCTGCTCAAACAGCCCCAGGATGTGCCAAAAATCTGCCAAAGTTTATTGGGTAATCCTGACACATTGCAGATCATCGCGGAAAATGGCGATCGCCGCATGGGCCAACCGGGAGCCGCCGCCAGAATTGCGGATCATCTGCTCACGATGTTGTAATAGGAAAACACCCCCATTCCCCGATAAGATCCATGAAACTCAGCCTTTGCATGATTGTGAAAGATGAAGAAGAAGCTTTGCCCGCCTGTTTGGACAGTGTGAAGGATGTGGTGGATGAAATCGTGGTGTTGGATACGGGATCGAGCGATCGCACCATGGCCATTGCCCAGGAATACGGGGCGACGGTGGCCCAATTCCCCTGGGGCAATGATTTTGCCGCTGCCCGTAATGAGGCCCTCAAATATGTAACGGGGGATTGGGTTTTGGTGTTAGATGCCGATGAACAGTTAACGGCAGAAGCTGGCCCCCATATTCGTACCGCCATGGCCGATGATAGTCTCCTGGTGGTGAGCCTGATTCGTCAGGAAATCGGGGCGGTGCAATCCCCCTATTCCCTCACCTCCCGCCTCTTTCGCCGCCATGAAGCGATCCGGTTTGATCGCCCCTACCATGCCCTCATTGATGACAGCGTGATGACACTGCTCAAGGCGGAACCCCAATGGAACTTTGCCACGTTGCAGGTGGTGGC
>RECT01000086.1 GCA_007693875.1 Spirulina sp. DLM2.Bin59 | reverse complement strand
CTTCACCACCCCGAAAACCTGCTGCGGGATGCCCAAACCGCCATGTACCGGGCCCGGAGTCAGGGCCTGGGCCATTGTGAAATTTTCGCCACCGGAATGCTCACCGCCAACTTGAAGCAGTTCAACCTAGAACAGGCGATGCGCCAAGGCATTGAGGCGGAGGAATTTGTCCTGTACTACCAACCCATTGTTCACCTCCAGACGGGCATGATTATGGGGTTTGAAGCGTTGATCCGCTGGCAACACCCCCAAGAGGGATTTATCGCCCCCGGTATGTTTATTCCCCTTGCGGAGGAAACGGGTTTGATTATCCCCTTGGGGGATTGGATTTGTCAGCAGGCGATCGCCCAAGTCCGCCAATGGCAAGCACAATTCCCCCACCGCCCCCTCACGGTGAGCATTAATCTTTCCGGACGACAGTTTGCCCAGGCAGATTTTGGCGAAAAATTAACCCAGTTAATTACCAACGGCGGCATTGATCCCCAGGGGCTGAAATTTGAAATCACCGAAAGTATGGTCATGGGTAATTTGGAGGCGGCCATTGATCTGATGCTGCGAATTAAATCCCTCGGCTGTAAAATCAGTTTGGACGATTTCGGCACCGGCTATTCTTCCCTGAGCCAATTGCGGCGCTTGCCCCTCGATACCCTGAAAGTAGATCAGTCCTTTGTGCGGGCGATGGGGGATAGTCGAGAAGATTTAGCGATCGTCGAGATGGTGATCAACCTGAGCCACACCCTCGCCATGGAAGTGATTGCCGAAGGGGTGGAAACAGAAGCAGATGCAGCCCTGTTGCGATCGCTCCGCTGCGATTTTGGTCAGGGTTATCTTTGGGATAGACCCCTGCCGGCGACGGCGGCCACCGCCCGCCTCAGGGATCAGCCCGATCAACCCGATCAGTCCGTTGCCCCGGAGCACAAAGAGTAGAATTGGGGCAAACAGCCCACCCGTTACCTCCCTTGAATAAATGGCATTTTGGTCCAGAAGCCTACGGCTTCGTTTAATCAGTTACTTTGGCTTGCTTTCCTGCCTGACAGTGTTCAGTGTGGGGCTTTTGACCTTTTTGGGGGCGAGGATTGTGATTACGCGGCTGGTCTTTGACCGGTTGCGGGTTTCTGCCCTACTGAAAGAGGAAGCGATCAATCTCTGGATTGATAATCAACGCAATGCCACAGTTGCCATTGCTCAACTCAATGATATTCGCAGTGCTTTACCGCTGTTGCTTCTCGATGATCGCCGCGACCTGGACTCAGCCCAAGCCTACAGTGAGGTCAAGCAAACCCTGAACTCTGCCCTCGCCAGTCGCCCGGAATTGGCGGAAGTGTTAATTTTGCGCAGAGCGGGGGGGAGGGTGATTCTCTCCACCAACCCCGATCGTGAGGGGGAATACCACCCCGAGGCTAGTTATTTCCAAGCGGGTCTGAAGGAAACCTATGTGCAAGGCCTCTACGCCTCCCCAGGGACGAACCGCCCCCGAATCACGATCGCCACCCCCCTCACCAATGATTGGGGGGATGTGGTGGCGGTGTTGGCGGTGCATCTCAATCTTGAACAGATGGATCGGATTATTATTGATCGGGTGGGGTTAGGGGAAAGCGGCAGCAGCTATCTGGTGGATGCCTATAACTCCCTGGTGTCGGGCGATCGCTTTGGGCAGGATGAATATCCTGACGGCGTTCATTCCGAGGGGATTCGCAAAGCCATCAACCGCCAAGATGGGGGCGGCCTTTACCTCAACTATGCCGGTGAGCCGGTGATTGGCTATTCCCGTTGGTTGGAGCAGTTGGATGTGGCGCTGTTGGTGGAAATTCGCCAACGGGAGGCCTTTGCGCCGGCCCGCCAATTGGCTTGGGGCATTGTGATTGTAGGGGTCACGTCGGTGTTATTGGTCATGCCCATTGTTTCCTGGCTCAGTTCACAGATTACCCGCCCCATTTTGGCCATTAAGGATGCCGCGATGCGGGTCGCGGATGGGGATTTTCTCCAATCGGCACCGGTTCTCACCCAGGATGAAGTGGGGATGCTGGCCCAGGCCTTTAACCGGATGGCGGAACGGCTCCAAGACCTCTATAGCGGCTTGGAAGAAAAGGTGATGCAGTTGGAATTGGCGGAAATATCGGTACGTGAGAGTTTGCATGATCTCCGCATTGAGCAGGAGCGGTCAGAGCGGTTGTTACTCAATACCCTGCCCCAGGCGATCGCCAAGCGGTTGAAGGTGGGGGAAAATATCATTGCAGAACATTATGAACAGGTGACGGTGTTGTTTGCGGATTTGGTGGCCTTTACCAAACTGTCGGAACGACTGCCGCCGAAACAATTGGTGGAGATGCTCAATGAAATCTTTTCCCAATTTGACCAACTCAGTGAGCATCATGGTCTTGAAAAAATCAAAACCATTGGTGATGCCTATATGGTGGTGGGGGGATTGCCGGAACCTCAGGCGGGCCATGCGGAGGCGATCGCCACCATGGCTCTGGATATGTTGACCATTTTGGCCGCCTTCAACGACCGTACTGGCGAAGCCCTGAGCCTCCGGATCGGGATTCATTCCGGCTCCGTGGTGGCGGGGGTGATTGGCATTAAGAAATTCACCTATGACCTTTGGGGGGATACGGTTAACCTTGCCTCGCGAATGGAATCCCAAGGGATTTCTGGGAAAGTTCAGGTTTCCAGTGCGGCCTATGAACTCCTCAAAGACCGCTTTGATCTGGTGGCCCGGGAGACGATTATGGTCAAGGGGAAGGGCGCCATGCAGACCTATTTTCTCTTGAGTGATCGCGCTGGCATTGCCGGTCATCCGCCCGCCAGCATCTTCGATCTCGCCCACAACCCCACTCCCAATCTCGAAATCACTTTTCCCCAAAGTCATCCCGATCAAGATCACTAAACTGGGTACAATCAGGGTATTGAAAGGACGGACTTCCCACTGTTATGACCCGACGTGATTGGCTTGAGATTACAGAATATGTTTTTCTCGCAGGCTCCGTAATTGGTACGATCGCCGCCGCTGCGACCCAGCAGGTTGTTTATGCCGCCGTCCCCTTGACGATTACGGTGGGGTTGAACATGGATAACCGCAACCGCATCAATAGGTTGGGTCAACAGCAGCAAATGACCGGGTTAACCCATCTGCACCAAATCATCGATCCTCTGGAAGAGCGGCTCGGGGTGATGGAGTCCCTCACTAATGAGGTGAAAACCTGGGCCCAGGAACATCATGCCGAGGGGAAGGAGGCGATCGCTACTGTGCAACGCACGATTAACCCCCTCAAAAACACCCTGGAGCAACTGAAAACCCAAACCCAACAATTGGAAACTCGCACCCAGCAACAACTGCGGGAGTTTAAGGAAAATCAACTGGAAACGAAAGAGGCCGCCGTTAACCAGATTGAACAGTTCTTTGGCCGTATTCGTGACCATTTGGCTCAACTGGAAGCCCTCGCCAACCAAGTGAACCCGGCCACCCTGGCCCAGTTCGCTGCGATGGAGGGGGCGATCGCCCACCTGGAAACCCGCCTCACCCCGCTCCAAACCCAAGTGGATCACCTGAGTGCCCTTGCAAAAACCGTGGATCAGCCCATCGATGCCGCCCAAGTCCAAGAGATTGCAGCGGCCTATCAGGCTCAGGTAGAGGCCCAGATCGAGGCACAGCTCACCCCCCTCCGGAGCGAGATTAATGACCTCAAGGCCATGGTTCAGGAGCATCGTCCTGTGGCGGCAGAGTTACAAGACTTGCGGGCCACTGTCACCCAACTCCAAGCTAACGTCAGCTTACCCCTCGATGTCCCCGCCCTGATTACGCCGGACATCCATCCCCCCGCCGCCCCCTTGCTCCCCCGCCAACAGAGCTACAGCAATGGCACAGCCCCAGGCCATTGGCATTGTCTCTACACCCTCAATGCCCATCGCAGCGGTGTCAATGCGATCGCCATCAGTCGCCATGGCCAAACCTTTGCCAGTGGTAGCGACGACCACACCATCAAACTTTGGAACCTTTCCACCGGCCAAGAACTTCGCACGATCAACCCCCCCAATGGCTCCAACGGTGTGGCTCAAATTAAAACCGTTGCCCTCAGCCCCGACGGTCAAATTCTCGCCAGTGGCGGCGATGACAAAACCATCAAACTTTGGCATCTTTCCCCCGGTCGTGCCAACCATGTCCTCAGTAGTCATGGGGGAACCGTCAAATCCATTGCCTTCAGTCCCGACGGCCAAACCTTGATCAGCGGCAGCGATGACAAAACCGTGCGGGTTTGGCATGTTCCCTCAGGGCAATTGATCCGCACCCTAACGGGCCATTCCGAATGGTTTACCGGTGTCAAGTCGGTGGCCATCAGTCCAAAGGGGGATCTGCTAGCTAGCAGCAGCGATGACAAAACCATTAAGCTCTGGAGCTTGGCCACAGGGGAAAACTGCCGCACCCTCCTTGGCCACCACGGCACGATTAACGACCTCACCTTTAGCCCCGACGGCAACTTTCTGATTAGCGGCAGTGATGACAATACCCTCAAGATTTGGCAAGTCCATGATGGCCGAGAATTGACCAGCCTTACCGGGCATACGGGGGCAGTGCATGGGGTAGCCATGAGCCCCAATGGCCGGTTTTTGGCCAGCGGCAGTTGGGATCAGACGATTATTATTTGGGATTTCGGGACGGGGACGAAGTTGGAAACCTTGATGGGGCATTCAGCGGCGGTGGTCTCTTTAGCCTTTGGTCAGGAACGCCAAGGGAATGGATCAAGTCCCCTCTGGCTCGTCAGTGGCAGTAGTGACAATACAATCCGAATTTGGCAGCAGGGTTAGTGCTCGGTGGGGACCAAAAAACCCTTAGTGGGGATTATGGGCAGGGCGGACTGAATGATTTCCCCGTGGGTTTACGGTGTTTAATAGCTACAAAAAAAAGGGGGCTAGTTTCCACCGTAGTTTTACGGATTTTTTGGACAAAGAAAGGGGCGATCAATGCCGAAGACTTGACAGGCCAATGATTCCACCGCCCACAAACATGATAGGATAGGCAAAGGAGCAGGGTTGTGAATGGTGCGATCGCCCCTAAACCAGCCCCGAGTTTACAGCAACTTTAAACTACGTCCAATTAATAAGAAGATTCTGTAAAGTTCGTCATTTTCCCTTGTCAGGAAAAATTCTGTTCCCTAGACTGTAATTAAAGAGATGTATAAGTGAGTCCCAAACAAAGTCCTATGAAATTCTCCATCGTCAAAACCCTAACCACCAGCTTCGTTGTTGCCACCGCCCTCCTGACCGCCGGCACTGCCCAAGCCCAAACCCTTAACCTCAAACAAGATAACCCCAGCCTTTACAACACGTTCAACAGTTGGGTCAATGCTGAACGGCTAACGATCCCTGAGAACATCGTGAGCACCATTCAGTTGGATCCCGCTACCCTGCGTTGGGCAGGGGGTGCTGATCCCATTGAAGTCTACTTCATTAACGAAGCCGCTGCTTACCGCAACATTCTTGAGTTCACCGCCAATGGTGGCCCGCGTCAGATGGTCTTCTCTGATGTTTCCTCCCCCGACAGTATTCGGCCAGAAGCGGATGGTCCTTTGGCCCTCGGTCAAGGTGTGAGCCTTGGTTCCTTCACGGGAGATACTCAAATCGACTTCCTCCTCACCCCCACCTTCAATGGCTGGACTTCGAGACATACCTTTAGCACCCAAGCAGAGAAAAATCCCCTGGGCCTCCCCCACTTTATCGCTAAGTCTTTCTTTGATGCAGCCACCAATGAAAACTGGGTCGTCATCGGGATTGAAGATATTGACGGTCTGAAGTCTGACCGAGACTTCAATGATGTGGTCATCGCTGTGCGCGGCATTGTGGGAACCCCCATCCACCAAGAAAAAGTGCCCGAACCCATGACTCTCCTCGGCTTAATCGGGATTGCTGCTTTGGGTGCAACCAAAGTCCGTCGCCAAGCCTAGGACACCCTCAAGCCCGAGCTTAGGATGATGGGGGAGAGTTAAAGGGACTCTCCCCCACCGCTTTGTACAGCTTTTCTCTTTGGACTCACTCAATCAGTTGGCGGAGTTCTTCCTCTGTTAACTGTGGAATACCTAGTTGTTGAGCTTTGGCCAGTTTTGACCCTGGCTCGGCTCCAACAACTAGGTAATTTATTTTGGAGCTAACAGTACTCACCACTTTGCCCCCGGCTTGTTCAATCAGGGCCTGGGCTTCTTTACGGCTTAAGTTGGGAAGTGTGCCGGTGATTACAAATTTTTGGTCAGCAATCCGCGATCGCCCACCGATCGCCCCCTCCGATGCCTGACCCATCACCTCAGGTTGTGTAAAACACAGCCCCAAGGTTTGTAGCTTTGTGATCAGGGCCTGATGGTCGGGATCTTGAAACCAGTCGTAAACGGCTTGGGCAATTTCCCCG
>RECT01000262.1 GCA_007693875.1 Spirulina sp. DLM2.Bin59 | reverse complement strand
GCACCATTGGTTTTGGTAGCCGTACCCTGGGCAGTGATGAACCGAAATATCTCAATTCCCCGGAAACGGAATTGTTTAATAAGGGGGAAACGCTCTATGGTTTGGATCGGGCCAAGGGGGCGATCGCCAAGGCGGATCAGGCGGTGATTGTGGAAGGGTATTTTGATGTGATTGCCCTCCATGCCGCCGGGATTACTCAGGGGGTGGCGGCCTTGGGGACGGCGTTGGGGGAAAGGCAGATTAAGCAACTCTGTCGCTATACGGAATCGAAGCAAATCATTCTCAATTTCGATGCCGATGGGGCAGGGATTAAGGCGACGGCGCGGGCCATTGGGGAGGTGGAAACCTTAATTTATGCGGGTCAAATTCAATTACGGATTCTCAATTTACCCGGCGGTAAAGATGCCGATGAGTTTTTAAAATCTGGCCCCGATGCGGTGGCTCAATATCAGCAACAATTGGCCACGGCTCCCCTGTGGTTAGATTGGCAAATTGAGCAGCTTTTAGTCGGCAAAGATTTAGCCCAGGCGGATCAGTTCGAGCAGGTGAGTAAAGGGATGTTGCAGTTATTGCAGCGACTCGGTGATCCCCAAAAGCGCACCTACTATGTCCATCATTGTGCCAAGGCTTTGGCCCAGGGGGATACAAGGCTGACCACCCGCTACAGCCAAGATTTGGCCCGACAGTTACAACGGCCCAAACGGGGCCGGTTACAACCCCAGGTGCGAGGCGATCGCAACCTCCTCCAGCGGGCGGAAGAATCGTTGCTCTTTCTCTATCTCCACTGTCCCCGGCAGCGTCAGGGGATTATCACCGCCATGGATGAGCGGGATTTAATGTTTAGCCTCTCCCATCATCGCTTTTTGTGGCAACAAATCCTGATCCAAGAGGAGGAAGGTGCAGAGGATTTATTGCAGGGCCTACGGGCGATCGCCCTCCAATTCCCCACTGAATTGGCCCCCCTTACCCCCCTCTTGCATTTAAACGAAGAGAATCAAGGGGATTTAGAGCGGGCGGGGCTATTGGTGAAGGCGGCGATCGCTGCCTTGGAGCGGGTCAGCCACGAAAAGAACCGCGCCTACTGTTTACAACAGTGGCAAACCCTCGATCCGAAAGCCGATCCTGAAAAATACGCCCATTACCTCAATGAGTTCTATCGCCATGATCAAAAGGTGCGGGAATTGGATCAACAGCGGTTTGTCTCTCTCTTAGATGTGATTCAGCCGGAGGTGAGCGAGGCTTGAGCCAGCCAAGGCTCTAGGTTTCGATCTGGGCTTTCATGTGCTCTAGGGTGCGATGCATCTGCTCGAACATTTGCTGCGGCGTGATGCCGAACTGGCCCAGTTGAGTTTTTAACTGCTCCACCGTCATCTTCGCCATGAAGTCATCGGAAAGTTCAAACCGCTTCATGAAGATGTGATAACGCTCCATGAGGGCTTCCATCTGCTCAATGAAGATTTTTTTCCCTTCCCGGTCGAATTTACCGTATTCTCCGCCCAGCGTCATCATGGACTGATAGTCTTCAAAGAGTTGCTTGGCTTCCTGTTGAACAACTTCGGAGTCGAAAAATCCCATAATTTTCCTTTGGCTACTGATCTTGACGAGATGTATTGTTGCGGTGGGCAACTGCTGTTTATTCTAGGCGAGGGCAAAGTCCGAAAACAATGCGGTTTTCCGTATGGCGCAAACGTTCATGGCTGGCAGGGATTGAGGAGGATGGCGATGTGGGCAGAATTTAACCAGCAACCGAGAAATCAAAAGGTGGCGATTTTGCTGGCTTTACTGGGGGCGATTCCGGGGTTGCCCTTAGCCGGGATCCATAAGTTTTATCTGCGCCAACCCCTATGGGGGGTGGTGTATCTGGCGTTATTCCTGCTGCCGGTTCCCCATGTGGCTAGTGGTCTGGAGGCGTTGTGGTATCTGCTTTTGGATCAAGAGCAGTTCTACGGCCGCTTTAATCCAGGATTGCCACCGCCCAAGGGGGCCAAAATTACGCCGCAAATTGATCCGATACAGGTGCAGGCGATCGCCGCTGCCCTCCGGGATTTGGAGCAGTTACGCCAAGAGGGGCTAATTTCGGAATATGAGTTTGAGCAGAAGCGGCGGCAGCTTTTGGAGGAGTAGGAAGTGGGAAGTGAGATTGTTGGTTGATGTAGGGGCGTTGGCGTAAGCCTGCCGGAGGCACAAAAATTTTTCGCCCCCTCACGCCTATCCCTACTCCCTACTCCCTACTTCCCACTCATAATCCGCCATTTGCCCCGCACGAGGCGCAATTCGTCGAAACTATAATCTTCCCCTAAGCATTCCCGCATTAACGTCAGGCTCTGTTCGCCATGTTGGGTGAGGTAATCGAGGATGGCGGCTTGGTGTTCGGGGGAAACGAGGCGATCGATGTCCACCGATGCCCCTTGTTCAATGAGATCCCCTAAATGGCGAATAATCGTCGTTGGCCGCAGGCCCCGCTGGTCGGCAATTTCGGGGATGTTTAACCCCTGTTTATAAAGTTGGAGCGTGAATTGTTGGGTATCTGTGCCGAAAGATGAGGAAGAAGGTTCAGGGGCCTGGCTTTGGGCAAATTGTTCAATGTGGGCTAAGAACAGGGAGCCGTAGCGTTTTAATTTGGCTTCCCCTACGCCAGGGATTTGGCCAAAGGATCCGAGGGTGCGGGGTTGTTGTTGGGCCATGGCCCTGAGGCTGGAATCGGCAAACACCACATAGGGGGGAACGCCCTGCTCATCGGCCAATTGTTTACGCAGGGAACGCAATTCCTCAAAGAGCAATTCCGCCACCATCGCCCGTTCATTATCCCGCGTCCCCGCCTTGCCCGTGATCCGTCGCGGGACGGCAATGGTCACTTGCCGCTGACTGCGGAGAATTTCCCAACTTTTATCATTAAGAAACAAGACCCGAAAGCCGTTGCTGGTTTCACTCACTAAGCCCTGATGGAGGAGCGATCGCCCCAACAGTTTCCACTGATCCACGCTGCGATTTTTACCAATGCCATGGGTAGAAAGGCGATCATGGCCGTATTTTCTCACCTTTTCCGCCTTAGAACCCCGCAACACATCGATAATGTGGGTCATGCCAAACCGCTGTTGACACCGCGCCACACAGGAGAGAAACTTTTGCGCCTCCACCGTCCAATCCTCCAAGGGGGGCGGATTACAGCAATTATCGCACCCTTGGCAATTGCCGGGGAACGTTTCCCCAAAATAGCTGAGTTGGATCGTCCGCCGGCATTCAATACCCTCGGCATAGTCCAGCACTTGGCTGAGTTGCTGCCGGGCAATGCGCTGCTCCTGCTCATCGGGTTTTTGATCAATCACATATTCAATAGTATGAATATCCGAGGGACTGTAGAACAGAATGCAATTGGCCGGCTCCCCATCCCGGCCCGCTCGCCCCGCTTCTTGGTAATACCCCTCTAAATTGCGTGGCAATTGGTAATGAAACACAAATCGCACATCGGGCTTATTAATCCCCATCCCAAAGGCGATGGTGGCGACAATGATCTGGACATCATCACGGATAAACCGGTTTTGGTTTTCACTGCGCTGATCATTGCTCATCCCCGCATGGTAGGGCAAGGCCGCAATGCGATCGCTCTGCAACCGTCCCGCCACTTCCTCCACCTTGCGACGGCTAAAACAATAGATGATCCCCGATCCCCCCTTTTGGGCGCGGATCGCTTGGAGGAGTTGGCCATAACTTTGTTTTTCCCGTTTGCGCACCTCGTAGTAAAGGTTGGGGCGGTTGAAGCTGGCGAGGTGGCGGTGGGGATTGTTGAGGCGGAGTTGTTGGAGGATGTCCTGCTGGACGCGCCCGGTGGCGGTGGCGGTGAAGGCAAACATCGGCACATCGGGGTAACGATGGCGCAGATTTTGCAATTGGCGATATTCCGGCCGGAAATCATGGCCCCATTCCGAAACACAATGGGCCTCATCAATGGCAAAGCCGCTAATGCCGTGGCGCGATCGCACCTGATCCAAAAACCCTAAAAAGCTCTCCCCCATTAACCGCTCCGGAGCCACATAGAGTAGTTTAATTTCCCCCTGTAGGATGGCTTCCTGGCGCGATCGCGCCGTTTCCCAATCCAGGCTACTGTTTAAAAACGTCGCCCCAATGCCGTTATCCACTAAGGCATCCACCTGATCCTGCATCAGGGCAATGAGGGGGGAAACAACAATGGTCAGCCCTGGTTTCAACAGGGCCGGCAATTGAAAACAAATCGATTTCCCTGCCCCGGTGGGCATAATCGCGAGCACATCCCGCCCCGCTAGGGCAGCGGCAATAATCTCCCGCTGGCCGGGGCGAAAGCGATCGTAGCCAAAAAACTGTTTAAGCGCACCCTCTAGGGCATCAGCAGGAACAAACACGGGGTTATCTGGGCAATCAGCAGGTTAATTGTACAGGATCCCCCTCGCCCCCCTTAAAAAGGGGAGTTCTGAATTTAACCCCCTGATTAAGGGGGTCGGCACAGCCGGGGGGATCCCATTCTATCGCTGGGCTTCTCCCCTTAAAGGCTCTACCGGCACTTGTTGCTGTTGGCTGGCCCATTCTAAACCCAAAGGGAGAGCTAAACAGCCCAAGGCAACAGCGATCCCCACTAATAGTAATTTCAGGAAACTATCCTGCTGGCGATCGAGGCGATCTTCGGTGTAGTCGATGTGATGGGTGAGTTGGGTTTGCACATCGAGAAGATCGTGGTGCTGGATGGCCACCTGTTGGCTAATGGTTTGGACTTGGTGGTGGATGTGGCGTTGATCCATTTCCAAGAGTGAGAGTTTTTCTTGAATTTGGGCCGCCAGATGGGTATCCAGTTCCCCCAAGGTGAGCAGGAAATGCTGGCGAAATGCCTGAAGTTGTCGCTCTACCCGCTCCTCCGTGGCCTGGAGGTGACGCTGGTTTTGCTCTGTGTAGGCGTTGAGCTGGGCCTCCAGTTGGGTAATCACGGCGATCGCGCTAGAATGGGGCTGTTCTGGATTGACCACCGTTAAGGAACTAAGACTGGCACCCTGCACCTCTGCCTTGAGGGCTTGGATGGTTTCAAAAAGATCCGCCACTGGATGAGGGGAAACCGGTTGGCTCAGGTCAGAGCTCAGATCAGTATTGGTATGGGGGGATGAATGACCATGCATGGGGGCGATCGCTCCTCATTGGGGGGATGAACAGGGACAATGGCTTAGGAGCAGTAGCGGCAATCCATGGTAGCGAACTGAGCAACATGAGCGAAGCTGCTGCCGTGATTTACATCGGATCACACTCTGCCTTTTCCCCAACGTTGGCTAAAATTGTACAGAGTTTTTTGCGAGATGTTCACTGTTGCCTAATTCTATGATTTTGCTGGAGGTTTAGAAGCTATGTCTACCGAGATCTTGGAAAGACCCACCCTATCTGGAGATACATCCACGGTTCGCAAGCCCGCCCCTCGCTACCGTGTCCTCCTCCATAATGATGATTTCAACTCCATGGAGTATGTGGTACAAGCCCTGATGCAAACCGTCCCCAGCCTCACCCAACCCCAAGCGGTGAGCATCATGATGGAAGCCCACAACAGCGGGGTGGCCCTGGTGATTACCTGTGCCCTCGAACATGCTGAATTCTACTGTGAAACCCTGCAAAATCACGGTCTCAGTAGCACCATTGAGCCAGACGAGTAGGCAGCTTTGGTGAAATTTCTCAACCCCAATTTGGCTAAATTGCCCGTCCCCCTCCGGTTGGGGACGTTTTTGTTGATCCTCGGGTTACTGTGGCTCCCCTTTGCCCTCCCCCTCCATTTTCTGCTCCGCCATGATCCCAACTTTGCAACCATCGTGATCATGGCGATTTTATTTCTGGAATTTTTCGCCTGGGTGTGGGTGTGGGGGCAGCGAGTCCAGGGCTATGCCCATCCCTTTATGCACTATGGCCTGATCTGGACAAGGCCCAACGGTATCCATGCCCTCTCTGGTTTGGCCATCGGGGTTGGCTTTACGATCGCCCTATTTTTAATCATGGCAGCCTGCGGTTGGGTGGAATTCCAACCCGCAGTCAATATAACCCTCATTTTGCTTGAGGGGTTATTGGTGGGCCTGGGGGTGGGGTTGGCGGAGGAGTTTGTCTTTCGCGGCTGGCTGTTGGATGAGTTGGAGTTAGATTATGGGGCGAGGCTGTCCCTCTGGATCAATGCCCTGCTCTTTGCCGTTGCCCATTACATCAAGCCCCTGGGGGAAATCCTCCGCACGTTGCCGCAATTTTTCGGCCTGACGCTCCTGGGGTTAATCCTGGTCTGGGCCAAACGACGCACCCGCTACCGCCTCGGCCTGGCCATCGGCCTCCACAGTGGCCTGATCTGGGGCTACTACATCATCAATGTGGGGGACTTGGTACGGTATACCGCAGCAGTACCGGAATGGGTGACAGGGATTGACCGCAACCCCTTAGCGGGGGGGTTGGGGATTGGGC
>RECT01000321.1 GCA_007693875.1 Spirulina sp. DLM2.Bin59 | reverse complement strand
ACTGCCCCCCTTCGCCAAAGGAATAATGTGATCCACCTGGAGTTCCTGTTGACTGCCGCAACTCTTACAGGTATGGGCATCACGGTTAAAGACAAATTGCCGTACTTCAGGGGGGATGAAAATTCGAGGCGTTTTCCGCGTCATGGTCGGTAATGTTCGCGTTGGGGTAGATGGACGATCTAATTGCTGGCTTTGGGACGGGGGAAATTTGAGGCAGCGGGGAACTGGAGCACCGGCTCGTTCTTGAGGGCTTCCATCATGAATTCACGCCAAATCGGTGCAGCATAGCCCCCCCCAGTCACCCCTTTCCCCAAGGGACGATAGTTATCATTACCGATCCACACCGCCGTTGATAGCTGGGGCACATAGCCCACAAACCAGACATCCCGTTCAGAACTGGTGGTTCCGGTTTTTCCGGCGGCGGGACGGCCCAAATTAGCCCCTGGAGCCGTTCCTCCCGGTTCTAATACGCCCCGGAGGGATGCGGTCAGGGAAGCGGTGGCCCAGGGATCGAGGACGAGGCGCGGTTGAGGGGTATTGTCGAGGATGACATTGCCGCTACTGTCGGTGACGCGGACAATAATCGTGGGCTCCGAATGCCAGCCATTACTGGCAAAGGTGGCATAGGATCCCGCCATTTCCATGGGGGTCATGCCGATGGAACCCAAGGGCAGGGAAACCACCGGATCCAGAGGGCTTTTAATGCCCAAGGTACGGCAAATTTCAATCACCTTATCCAAACCAATTTCCTGGCCCAACTTCACCGCCGGGATATTGTAGGACCGTACCAGGGCATCCCGGAGGGAAACGGTTCCGGAAAAGGTACCGCCATAGTTTTTCGGCTCGTAGAAGGCGGAGCCGTCCCGGTAGCGGACGGGTGCATCTTCGATGCCGGAGCCGGGGGTATATTTGCCACTGGCGAAAGCAGCATAGAAGACGAAGGGTTTAAAGGCTGAACCCGGTTGCCGCAGGGATTGAATGGCGCGGTTAAACTGGCTTTCTTTATAATTCACCCCCCCGACGAGGGCCTTTACGAAGTGAGTTCGGGGATCCACCGCCACCAAAGCCACCTGATCCGCGTACAAACCACGATTGCGGAGGCGTTGGTGGGCACGGGCTACGGTATCCTCCGCCATCCGCTGGAAATTGTAGTCCACAGTGGTTTGCACCCGCATTCCCCCCTTGAGGACAGCCTCTTCCCCAAAGCGGCGTTGCAGTTCAGCGATTACGGCTTCGGTGATGTAGGGTAGCTCACTGGTTTTCCAGGCGGTGGGGCGACCGACCATTAAGGGAGTTTCGCGGGCTTCCTGGGCTTCAGCAGCGGTGATCCACCCTAGGGTTTCCATCCGGTCTAACACCAGATTTTGCCGGCGTTTGGTTTCTTGATAGTTGATAAAAGGGCTGTAGTCCTCAGGGGCTTGAATTAACCCCGCCATCACTGCGGCTTCGGCGAGGTTAAGTTCGGCGGCGGATTTTTTAAAATAGCTTTGGGCGGCGGTTTCGGCGCCGTAGCTGTTGTGACCCCAATAGATATTATTGAGGTACATCTCCAAGATTTGATCCTTCGTGAAGATCTGCTCGATGCGCATGGCGAGGACGGCTTCCGCCAATTTCCGGGAGATGGTGCGATCGCGGGCTAAAAACAGGTTCTTCACCAACTGCATCGTGATCGTCGAACCCCCCTCCACCACGCCGCCACTGCGCCAGTTAACCACCAGGGCACGGCCGATACTATTGGGGTTAATGCCATCGTGATGGTAAAAGTGACTGTCTTCAATGGCCAGGACAGCCCGCTTGAGGTGGGGTGAGGCTTCCACCAACTTAATCACTTCACGATTGTGCTCACCATGGAGACTATCGAGGATTTTGCCATTGATATCGTAGATGTAGGTGGTTTCCGTGGGAACGTAGTTTTTTAAAACTCGCACATCGGGAAGATTGCGGAAACTGAGCGCCAGACCCACAAGACCGCCGGCAATCACAGAACTGGCTAACATCGTGACCCCCAAAACCGTGCCCCCGGCCACCTTGGCGACACCTAAGACAAAACTGCCAGAGTTTTGGGGGGAATGCTGAGAATCCTGTTTTTTCCGAACAGTGCTAGTCGCCACAGTTACTTCACGTCCTCACTCACAATATTGGCAGGTCATGTCACGCTGCTGTGGATCCACTGGTACCCGCATTTTGGCCATCAGAGGAACCCCAAATAGGCGTAACATAAAGTTACCCCGGTGACAAGCTTTGCGTGTTTACTTCCCGTATCTTATCCTTAGATGTCGGGGATTGGTTTAAAGTGTATCGAAAAACTTCCCACTGGGTTCACCATCCCAACTTTCCCCCTTCCGAGTCCCCCTGATTCCGGGTTGGCTTTTACCCCTTCCTTGACACCACAATGCCTTTGGTAAACCGTGATTTTGATGCCGCTGACTCCGCTGATTTTGCCTGGTTGCAACGGGGCACTCAGGAGATTTTTCCAGATCAATGGGAGCATCCCCAAGCAGAGGATCATTTAATCACCCGCATTCAGGAGAGCGATCGCCCCCTCCGCATCAAACTGGGTATTGACCCCACCGGCTCCGACCTTCATCTCGGCCACACGATCCCTTTCCGCAAGCTGCGGGCGTTCCAGGATGCGGGCCATACCGCTGTGGTGATCATTGGGGACTTTACCGCCCAAATTGGCGATCCCACAGGTAAATCGGAGGTGCGCCGCCAACTCACCCCTGAACAGGTGCGCAGCAATGCCCAAACCTATTTAGATCAACTGCGCCCGATTCTTGATTTTGACAGCCCTGGCCGCTTAGAAATTCGCTACAACTCTGAATGGCTCAAGGATTTAGATTTGGACGGCATTTTAACGCTGTTGGCGAGGATGACGGTCGGGCAAATGCTGGCGAAGGAGGGGTTTAACGAACGGTATAAACAGGAAAATCCCATTTACCTCCATGAGTTTATGTACCCCTTAATGCAGGGCTATGATTCTGTGGCGGTGGCGGCAGATGTGGAATTGGGGGGAACGGATCAAAAATTCAACCTCTTGGTCGGGCGAGATTTGCAACGGCATTTTGGGCAACGGCCGCAATTTTGCCTTTTGTTGCCGTTGTTGCTGGGGTTTGATGGGGTGCATAAAATGTCTAAATCCTTGAATAATTATGTGGGTTTGACAGAAGATGCGCTCACAATGTACTCGAAGCTGGAAAAAACCCCCGATCGCCTCTTGAAGCAGTATTTTGAACTCTTAACCGCTGCAGATTTGCAACAGTTGCCCCAAAACCCCCGCGAGGCTCAGAAGCAGTTGGCCCTAGATGTGGTGGGGCAGTACCATGGCCCAGAGGCGGCCTTAGCAGCCCAGGCGGCAGCCCAGGCTTTAGTCCAAGGACAACAGGCGGGGGGGGATGCTGTGCCGGAATTTTCCCTGGCGGGGATTACGTTTCCAGTCAAGGCCTTTTACCTCCTCAATGCGACGGGTCTCTGTGGCAGTAGTGGCGAGGGCCGTCGCCAAATTCAAGGGGGTGGGGTGCGCCTCGATGGCGATCGCCTCACCACCGTAGATTTAGAATTTGCCGAGGTTAAAGACCTCGAGGGCAAGGTGTTACAAGTGGGCAAGAAGAAGTTTATTCGTCTCCGGGCTTAGGGGGCGAAGGTTGTTTGCCCCTCAATTGATGATCACCGGTGAAACTATGGTTTTAAGCGATCGCATTATTGTCCCCCTAGATGTCCCCAGTCCCCCAGCGGCCCTAACATTGCTGGATCAGTTGCCGGATGTTGCCTTTTGGAAAGTGGGGTTAGAGTTGTTTATTGCCGCTGGCCCCGCCATCTTGCAGGAGTTGAATTACCGTCAGAAGCGGATTTTTCTCGACCTCAAACTCCATGACATCCCCAACACCATGGCCGGCGCGGTGCGCTCGGCCCAAAGCTACGGCGTTGACTTCTTAACGGTTCATGCTCCAGCGGGGCGGGTGGCCTTGGAAAAAGCCGGGGCTGAGGTGGCAGGCGATCGCCTCCAACTCCTGGCGGTCACGCTCCTCACCAGCCTCAGCAGCCGCAATCTCGCCTTTGATCTCCATGTCCCCCTTGAATTACCGGAGTACGTCCTCAAGTTGGCCCTCCTCGCCCAGGAATCCGGCATTCCTGGCATCGTCTGTTCCCCCCAAGAAGCGGCTTCGCTGCGGCAACTCTGCGGCCCGGATTTAACCCTCGTCTGTCCGGGGATTCGCCCCGCTTGGTCACAATCCCAAGATCAGCAACGGGTGATGACCCCCACCGCAGCCTTTCAAGCCGGGGCAGATTATTTGGTGATTGGCCGGCCCATTACCCATGATCCCGATCCGGCAGCAGCTTGGGGGCGGCTGATCACGGAATTGGCAGCCATCGAGATCCACAATTGAGCGACAATGGGGGCGGGGGCAACCGTTCAGGGGCGGAACACCCACGGATCCCCAAAAATTCCTGGGGTTGCCGAGAATCTTCAGCAATTCTCGATACGCTAGAGAAAACCCGACTCGAGATAGGTGAATTTCAGGATGGCACAGGCAAAAGAAACCGCAGCACTCGTTCTTTCCGTCGTCGTTACCGGTGGGATCATTGGTGGGGCTGGCTGGTGGTTCCTCCAGCGTGCTAATCACTCCCCCAATGGTGGCTCCGTTGCGCCCCTCAGCAGTAACAATCAAGTCACCCGGTTTAGTCGCGGCGAGCAGATCCTCACCGATGACGTTAACCCCAATAAACAATCCGCCGTTGATGCGATTAAATCTGGGGATACAACCACCGCTATCAACGCCCTAGAAGCCTCTTTGCGTCAATTCCCCAATGACCCTGAGGCCCTGATCTATCTCCAAAACCTCAAGGCGGAACAACAGGGCAATACCCATGCGATCGCTGTCGCCATCCCCGCTGGCCCCGCCATGAATATAGCTAAGGAAATCCTCCGGGGGGTGGCCCAAGCTCAAAAAGCTGTTAATGAGAACGGTGGCATTAATGGTGTTCCCCTCAAGGTCATCTTGGTCAATGATGATGATGATCCGGCGGTGGTGGCCCAGGTGGCCCAGACTTTAGTGAGCAATTATCCCGATGTTTTAGGGGTGGTGGGTCATTACAGTAGTGATAGCTCCCTAGCGGCAGCGCGGGTCTATCAAGCTGGGGGCCTAACGATGATTTCCCCCACCAGTACTTCTGTGGAACTCTCCGCCGCTGGCGACTATATTTTCCGCACGGTACCGAGCGATCGCTTTGCCGGTAGTGCCCTCGCCCAGTACCAACTCAACCGCCTCCAAGTCCAGCGCACAGCGGTGTTTTACAACAACCAAAGTGCCTATAGTCAGTCGATTAAAAACGTCTTCACCACCGATCTCTTTGGCCAGGGGGGGGCTGTGGTGGGGGAATTCGACCTTTCCGCCAGTGGGTTTAATGCCCAAAGTGCTGTACAAGAGGCGATCGGGGCCGGTGCCGAGGTGTTGATGTTGGCGCCCAGTTCAGCGGTGATTGATCAGATGATTGCTGTGGCGGTGGCTAATCAAAATCGTCTGCCGATGATTGCCGGTGATGATGCCTACTCCGCCGATGTTTTGCGTAAGGGGGGCAGCAACGTCAATGGCATGGTTGTGGTGATTCCCTGGCATATTCTCGGTAGTCCCGGTCAGGAATTTCCCCAAACCGCCCAACGGCTTTGGGGGGGAGAGGTGAACTGGCGCACGGCCATGGCCTACGATGCCACCCGGGCCCTTGTCACCGCCATTGGCAGCAGCCCTAACCGCAGTGGGGTTAAGGAGGCTTTAGCACAGGGTAATTTTGTTGCCCCAGGCTCAGCGGGAGAAGTGCGGTTTTTGCCCTCAGGCGATCGCAACCAAGCGGTGCAACTTGTCGAAATCCAAGCGGGAACCCGCACCGGCTTTGGTTATGATTTTGTCCCGGTGGGCAATTGAGGCGACCCCTTGGCCCTGCCTGGCCCTTAAAAAACCGTTAACATCTGCGCCCCCTGCTGCAACCCCGCCACCGCCTCCGGGGGCCAATTCCCCTCTGCCCGCCGCCCACTATTGAGGATCAAGCGCAGACCATAGGCCGCCGCTGTACCATCGGCTTCCAGCCAGAGGGTTTCGCATTCCACCGCACAGTTAAGCTGTTCCTCCGGCATCAGTTCCGGGGCGATCTGGGCGATCGCCTCCCCCAACTGGGCCAACAGCCGACAAAAATCCCCCCATTCCGCCGCCGTCAATTCAACGGCCCAATCCTCCCCCCCCACCAAGGCGGGGAAAGCCCCCCCTTGGGGCTGCCACCCCAATCGCCAACCCGCTCCTTTTTTGAGTATCCGCTCCACGATGGCTGAATTTTCTCCCAAGCTGTACCTGAAAATTGCTATTTCATAAAAAATATAGCGGTAAGCGGGAAACTCAGCGGCTTTAGCCCTGAGAGGAAAGCGACTCGGCGAATTTATTCGCCGTGGTCTCTTCCTTATG
>RECT01000320.1 GCA_007693875.1 Spirulina sp. DLM2.Bin59 | reverse complement strand
CCCCACCCGATGGGCACAGGCAAACCCCGAAAACGCCACCGCGTTTAACCCCTGGCCGGGAAATGTGCTATCCCCCACGCAATAGAGGCCCGGAATGGCCGTGCGATTGAAGGGCATTCCCAATAATCCCAACAATTTACGGCGGGGGATGGGGCCGTAGGTGCCATCATCGCGGCCCAGGAAACGGCGATGGGTGCGGGCCGTGCCGATTTCTTGATAGTCGATGGCGGCTTCAAGACCCGGAAAGATCGCCTCTAAACGGTTGATGAGGCGATCGCCCGCCTCCTCCTTCTTCCTTTGATAATCCTTGGCATTCAACCCCTCCCAATCACTGATCCAACTGGGGGTAAAGGTGTGAATAATGTGGTGGCCCGGGGGGGCGAGGTTGGGATCGAGGAGGGTGGGGATGGAAACAAAAATGGTTCCCTCTGGCTCCTCCATGCGGCTCCAATCCTCCAACAAAATATGATGGCATTCTGTCCCCGGAGGTAAAAGATCCCCCTTCACGCCTAAATGGAGACTGAGGAAACTGGGGGATTTTTGATAGCGGTTTTGCCAACGGCGTTCACTGGGGGGGAGATTTGCCGGGGGCAAGAGTTTTTCAAAGGTATCCCAGCGGGTAGCGTTGGAAATAATCCGCCGCGCCTTGAGGGTTTCGCCGTTGGCCAGCTTCACCCCCACCGCTTTCCCCTGCTCCATAAGAATTTCCGTCACCCGCGCCTTGTAGCGGATTGCGCCCCCCGCCTGCTCCAAGCCCGTGGCTAATTTGGCGGCGATCTGGCCCACGCCCCCCTTGGGGTAGTTAATGCCGCCATAGTGGCGATCGCTAAACACCATCCCCGCATTAATCATCGGAGTCTGATCCGCTGGCACCACCGACCAGCAATAACATTCCATATCAATAAATTTCAGCAGTTCCGGGTCGCGGATGTAGCGGCGGGCAATATCCCCCGCATTTTGGGGCAGGTATTTCACCAACCCCAAACAGGCCAGGGGATGCTGAAAAAACACCCGGAAGAGATAGCCCAATTCCTCCAGGGAAAGCAACTCCATCACATTCAGGCAGTTAAACACCGCCCAACATTCATCGTAGAATTTGCGAATCCCCTGACGTTCAGCGGGGAAGCGATCGCCCAATGCCGCTAAAAACTGCTCATAGTCCCGATGAACTTTCAGATCCAAACCCTGGGGGAGATGGTAATGGATTTGGGAAGCGTCGGGGATCGTTTCGATTTCCTGCCCCACAGCGGCTAGGGCGCGGGTGAGTAAATTCGTTGTCCCTTCTGTGCCAAACCCAAAAATCATCGAGGCCCCCACATCAAAGCGGTAGCCCTCCCGCTCGAAATACCCCGCACTCCCTCCCGGTATCAGGTACCGTTCCAACACCAAAACCTGGAGTCCTTTGGCCGCTAGTTGGGTGGCGGTGACGAGGCCGCCGATGCCAGAGCCAATGACGATCGCATCATAGGTTTTGGCGGAGTCTTGTTGAGAATTACTATTAGTTGCAGTCATCTGCGTTGGTTCTGGGGAGGGAAAAAGGGGGACAGCGAGACGGATTTTTCCCTAGCCTACCATTGACGGCGGATTAGAGGGGGCGATCGCCCCTCAATCTACGGCTTTTCGGGGTTAAATCTCGATAATCGCCCCGCCCCAGCCATGAAAAGGGGGACAAGGTGACGCGCACCTGTCCCGCTTGCTGAATCCATAACAGAGAGGAGAACACGATATTGATTATGCATTTATTGAGAATATCTGTCAATACTCTTGAGAATTATTTTTAACGGGGTGGGGGGCGAAAGATTTTTCGCCCCTACCCAGGCGGCAGACCCGCCCGGCACGGGAGCGATGGCCGGCCATCTTTTTAAATTTTTGTTGAGAATATTTCTGTTGCATTAGATTTCTCGCTAAATTGCGTTAGGGTGGACGGAACGAAGCCATAGGGCAAAACCCTAGCGATGATAATTTTGGATGGTGATGGTCTCAGGAATTTCGTTTCCCGATCCCCTTCAGCACAATAATCTAAATCCATAGGGCAAGCCCCCGAGATTGTGGCTGTTTGTTGTTCTGAAACAATACCTGTGGTGAATTTAAAACTTCCCTTGAAACTCCCGCCGTGGCTGCGTTGGCTAACGGTTGGGCTTGTCATTTTTGGACTGATCCAAAGCTTCTCTACCCCTGTTTTGAGTCAAGAACCGATTCAAATCCGGGTGATGATGCACGCCTCGGAAGCCCAACAATGGCAACCCCTCAAAGCAGACTTTGAGGAGCAAAATCCCGATATTCGCCTTGATATTGTCGCTGGGCCCAATGATACCAATTTAGTAGAAGACCTCTATGCTTCCGCTTTCCTGCTGGGAGATTCCCCCTACGATCTGATCTATGCAGATATTGCCTGGATTCCGAAATTTGCCGCTGCCGGTTGGTTGCGTCCCCTCGATGATTATTTAGAGCCGGGGGATCTAGACGGATTCCTGAGTGGGGATATTGAAGGGGGCCGCTATCGGGACATGCTTTACCGAATGCCCTTCCGTTCCGATGCGGGAATGCTCTACTACCGCACTGATCTACTCACGGAGGCCGGTTATGATCCCCCCCAAACCTTTACCGACCTCCTAGAAATTTCCCAAAGCCTCCAGGATCAAGGGCTGACGGATTGGGGCTTTGTGTGGCAGGGGCGACAGTATGAAGGGTTGGCGGCAATGTTTGTGGAGATCCTGGCGGGCCATGGGGGCTACTGGGTTGATCCAGAAACCTTGGATGTGGGATTAGATGAGCCAGAGGCGATCGCCGCTGTGGAATTTTTACGGGAGACGATCGCCCAGGGCATTTCCCCCCCGGGTGTCACCACCTACGCCGAAGAAGAAACCCGCCGCCTCTTTCAAAATGGCCGCACCGCCTTTCTGCGCAACTGGCCCTACGTTTTCCCCCTCGCCTCTGATTCCCCCATTGCGGGAAAATTTGCGATTCAGCCCATGGTTCATGCCCCGGGCCAGGAGAGCGGAGCCTGTCAGGGGGGTTGGGGGATGGCGATCTCTGCCACATCCCGCCATCCCCGGGAAACCTGGCGGGTGATCCAATACCTCACCAGCACCGAGGCCCAACGGAACTACATTTTGGCAAACGGTTATGTACCCAGCCGCATTGCCCTATTCAGTGACCCGGAAGTTTTAGCCAAATATCCCCACTATGCCGACCTCTTGTCGGTGGTGAAAAATTCGACGCTCCGGCCCCCCGTTGCCCAATATGCCCAGGTCTCGGACATCTTGCAGCGGTTCCTCAGTGCCGCCCTCACCGAGCGGCTCACCCCAGAGCGAGCCATGGCCCAAGCCGCTGCTGAAACCCGTCGTCTTTTAGTTCAGTAGGCGCCGCAACCCTTTAAAACCCTGCTTTGAAACCCTGCTTTAAAACTTGTTGATTTAATCCCTATTTGTGATGACCCAAGACACAATCCGCCAACGCGATCAGCGCACCGGCTGGCTATTGGTGATCCCGGCATTGGTGATCCTGCTGCTGGTGTTTGCCTACCCGATTTTGCGAGCCTTTTGGCTGAGTTTATTTGCCCAAAACCTGGGAACCCAACTGCAAGCCGAATTTACCGGCTTCAGTAACTATGGCCGCCTCGTGGGAGATAGCCGCTTTTGGCAAAGCCTGGGTAACACGACAATTTTCACAATCTTGAGCATCATCGCGGAGTTAATTATCGGCCTAGGGTTTGCCCTGATCCTCAATCAAACCTTTCGGGGGCGGGGCCTGGTGCGCACCATTGCCCTGATTCCCTGGGCATTGCCGACGGCGGTGATGGGTTTAGCCTGGGCCTGGATTTTTAATGATCAGTTTGGCGTGGTGAATGATTTGCTGTTGCGGCTGGGGATTTTGGAAACGGGGATTACTTGGCTCGGGGAGCCGACCCGCGCCATGTTTGCCCTGATTTTTGCTGATGTCTGGAAAACCACGCCCTTTATTGCCATCCTGCTCTTGGCGGGGTTGCAATCGATCCCCAAAGACCTCTACGAAGCCCACGCCATTGATGGGGCCTCCCCCGTGCAAAGCTTCTGGCAAATTACTCTCCCCCTCATTGCCCCTCAAATTCTCATCGCCCTGCTGTTTCGGTTTGCCCAATCCTTCGGGATTTTCGACTTGGTGCAGGTGATGACCGGCGGCGGGCCGGCGGGGGCCACGGAAACAGTATCCATATATATCTATGCAATGGTGCGGCGATATTTGGACTTTGGTTATGGGGCGGCGTTGGTGGTGGTGACGTTTTTGATCTTAGTGGGGGCGATCGCCCTCACCGCCTTCCTTCTGGCCAAAGCCCGCATTAACGTCTCCGGTGAACGGTAAACCCCTGTTGCTCAACTCGATTCAACCATGCTAAAAGTTCAACGCCCCACAACTGCGAAAACAATCATTTCCCCCAGTCGTCTCCTCCTCTGGGTGGGGGTGGTTCTGATGGTGGGGTTTTGCCTGGCCCCGGTGCTCTGGCAATTACTCACCTCCTTTAAAACCAACGCGGCCATTGCCACAATTCCCACCATTTACTGGCCCAGTTGGGATCAACTCACCGAAGCCCATTACATCGGTTTAGGGGGAGAGTTTCTCCGCTATATGGGCAACAGTTTTTTCGTCTCGCTCATTTCCACCTGTGTTTGCTTACTAGTGGGCGCACCGGCAGCCTATAGCCTAGCGCGGCTAAAAATTCCCGGGGAAAATATCATCCTGGCCTTAGTTTTAATCGTCAGCCTATTTCCCTATGTGCTGTTGTTTTTAGGCCTGTTAGAAATTGTTAAAGCCGTGGGCATTGGCAATAATTATCTTGCCTTAATTATCCCCTATACCGCCATTAATCTCCCCCTAACCATCCTGGTGTTACGCAGCTTTTTCCAGCAATTGCCTAAGGATCTTGAAGATTCCGCCAAGATGGATGGCTATAACACCGTTGAGATGTTGCAGCACATTGTTTTACCGATGACAATCCCGGCATTGGTGACAACAGGGATTTTAACGTTCATTTTTGCATGGAATGAATTCATCTTTGCCCTCACCTTTATCACCCGGCCAGAAATGCAAACAATTCCCGTGGCGGTGGCTAAAATTGGCGGAGCATCGGTGTTTGAAATTCCCTACGGCCCCATCGCTGCCGCCACAGTTCTCGGCACAGTTCCCCTAGTAATTTTAGTCTTACTCTTCCAGCGGCGAATTGTCCAAGGCATTACCGCCGGAGCCGTTAAAGGTTAAGACCCTCACCCCAAACCCCTCTCCCCAGGAGGGCGAGGGGCTTCAAAATGTACAGCATCTATTCCCTTTTTCCTTTTTCCTTTTTCCCTTTTCCCCATTCCCAACCTAACCATGCCATTACTAACCCTCGAAAACCTCCGAAAACAATTCGCCCCCGATGTAATTCCCGTCAAAGATATTAGCCTCACGGTGGCGGATGGTGAGTTTTTAACCCTCTTAGGCCCCTCTGGTTGTGGGAAATCGACGCTTTTGCGGTTAATTGCGGGGTTAGATCAGCCCACCCAAGGCCAGGTTAAGGTGGGGGCAACGGATTTAACCACCACACCGCCAGGCGATCGCAATATCGCCATGGTGTTCCAAAGCTATGCCCTCTATCCCCACATGACGGTGGCGGAAAACATTGGCGCAGCGTTGAAAATTCGCAAGGTTGCCGCCACGGAAATTCATCAGCGCATTGGTGCGGTGGCGGATAAGTTGGGGTTAACCCACCTGCTGGAGCGTAAGCCCGGTAAACTTTCCGGGGGGCAGCGGCAACGGGTGGCCCTAGCCCGTGCTCTGGTGCGCAATCCCGATGTGTTTTTGTTGGATGAACCGTTGAGTAACCTGGATGCCCTCCTGCGGGAGCAGGTGCGGGAGGAACTGAAGCATATTTTTAATGCTCAAAATAAACCGGTGGTGTATGTCACCCATGACCAAACCGAGGCGATGACGCTTTCCAGTAAGGTTGCTGTTCTCCTTGATGGTCGCATTCAACAACTGGATCCCCCCAGCCGCATCTATACCCATCCCGCCAATCGGTTTGTGGCGGGATTTGTGGGCAGTCCTCAGATGAACTTTTTGGCCCTGGCATGTCAGGGGGATGTGGGGACGTTGGGGACGTTAAAAATGCCGCTACCCGATGGCTTGGGCGATCGCCCCACCCTCGATCTCGGCATTCGACCTGAAGATATTTCTTTAACCCCAGCGGGGGAAGAGCCCACCCTCAAGGGGAAAGTGACGTTAGTGGAAAACTTTGGCCGGGAGCAGTTGGTAACGGTGCAGTTTGGTGAAGGCTCCAGTAAAATCCGCGCCGTGATTCCCCCAGAACAGGAATGGTCGGGGGATCATGTCAGTTTATCCTTGAATGTAGAAAAAATGCACTGGTTTGATAGCAAAACCGGCGATCGCCTTACGGAATATCCCGATAGCTTGAAAGCCCTGCGGCTTTAGCCCAGGGATGAAAA
>RECT01000266.1 GCA_007693875.1 Spirulina sp. DLM2.Bin59 | reverse complement strand
AAACCGTTCACCCCTTGGAGGGCAACAATGCGGGCCAGGGAATCCCCCCCACAGGCCTCAGCTTCCCCCACAGGCGTATTCCATTCCATTTCCGCCAAACGGTTATAGGGGGAGGCATCGGGGAACCGTTCCCGACGACGGCCACAGACGATCGCACATTGGGGATGGGCCTCCAGATGGGCGATCGCCCCTTCAATCCAGCCGGGGATTAACTCACAATCCCCATCGATGAATTGCACATAGGCAAGATCGGGGTGTTGCGCTAAGAGGTGAAAAAAACCGGTGTTGCGGCTGCGGGCGGCGGTGAAGGGGATGGAGAGATCGAGGGCGATCGCCTCCACCCCCAACGCTTCCGCCTGACTCAAACTGCCATCGGTGGAGCCAGAATCCACATACACAATGGGTGTACCGGGGGGCAACTGGGCAATCAGGGATTGCAAACAGCGCAGTAGGCGATCGCCCTCATTCCGGCCAATGGTTACAACCCCGATTTTTGCCATCATTTCCCCTTAATCCTGTCCTGATTTAGTGTAAGCCAAGACAAATCGTTCAATACCGGCCAAATCCGGATAGATCGCCACCGATTCGTACCCACCCTGATCCCTCACCATCGCCGCCACCGCCGGAGCCTGACCCGCCATCAACTCCACTAACCATAACCCCCCCGGTTGCAAATAATCCGGGGCTGTGGTCACTAAATGGCGTAATGCTGCTAAACCATCCTCCCCCCCATCCAGGGCCAGCCGTGGCTCATGATCCCGCACCTCTGGCGCCAATTGATCCACCATCCCACTGGGAATATAGGGGGGATTAGAGACCATCGCTGCAAATTTTTCAAGATCAGCCGAGAAGGGTTCCCACCATTGGCCCTGATGAAATCTCACCCGTTGGGCGCAGTCATTGAGGGTGGCATTGTGGCGAGCTATTTCTAAGGCTGCCCCACTACAATCCACCGCCTCAATGGTGGCCTGGGGCAAAGCTTGGGCCAAACCGAGGGCGATCGCCCCGCTCCCCGTCCCCAAATCCACCCACCGCCCCCCACCCAAGGCCGGATGGGCCGCAACTTGCGCCAACGCAATATCAATAATTTGCTCCGTTTCCGGGCGCGGAATCAGTACCCCCGGCCCCACCCGGAGCCGCAAATGCCGCCAAGGGGTTTGCGCCGCTAAATACTGCACTGGAACCCGCTCTTGGAGACGACGCTGCCAAAGCTGCTCTAGGGTCAGCCAATCCCCTTGGGGATAATGTTGGCCCCGATAAGTCCCCAAACGCAAACTGAGGCGATCTAGCCCCAGTTTTTCCTGTAATAACCAATCCACTTCCGTAGGGGGAATGGCCCTGGCGATGGCGGCCTGTTTAGCCTGCTGTTGCCATCGCCAAAGGTCTTCACCACTAATCATCGGTATGTCCCTGAATCCCTAGATCCTAATTACCCGATGTGGCCCGTTGAATGGCCGCCGGGGAAGGAACTAGGAAAATTTGTTGCAGTCCTGGTTGATCACTTTGCTCCCAGTTCGCCAAAATGACTTCTAGGGTGCTGACTTCAATGGTCACAGCGTTGGAGTTGGCAGGGAGCGATACACTTTCCCGGTAGCGTTGAGCTAGAGCATCCGCTTGCTGCTTAGAGAAGTAGAAGGGAACCACAGGACTACCATCTTCCTGTTGCAGCGTTAGGTAAACGCTGTTATTGCTGCCGGGCTGACTGGGATCAGTAACTCGCACCGCAAAGAGGGGCACACCTTGGATTTCTTGACCCGCCGGGAGGAGGGACTGAGCTAAATCTAACTGTTGCTGCTCTGGGATGTAGACAAAATCGATATTTTCTTCAGCGGGGTTCCGTCGCGCTTGGGCGGCTCGTTCCCGCTCAATCCGGTAAATTTCCCGCATGGAAACTGGAATGACTTGGACGCTATTGTTCAAGTCAGCATTTTGGGTGATTACCCGTTGACGGAAGGCATCTGCATCAGTGGGATTAATAAAAATACCAGCAAACAATTGGTCTTCAACCCGTGCCACTAAGGGAGCACCATTGGCATCGGTAACGGTAAAAACCGGAATTGCTTCAAGACGCTCTTCAATTTCTGCTTGCGTGAGGGCGAGGGCAGGAATCATCGTTCCCAGAAGGGTTGTGCTGGCTAACCCAATGGACATTAACCAGCGCGTTAATCCTTTCTTCATGTTGAATCGTCTCCGTTCTAGATGGGTAAAAATTTCGGCAAGTCTTGGCTATTTAACAGTAGAAAATTGCCTAGGATTACATTCGCTTCGCTGTGTCAGTTTTTATTGTGGTCTGAGTGACGACAACGAAAATGATAGAAGGCTACGGGTTAAACCCCTTGCCGTTGATGGCTTTGCTCCCTTTAGTTTTAGACCCTTTTCTTTTCTTAAGGTTCCCCGATGGGATCCCAGACCCACAGGCAAATTCCATAGCAGTAGTCAGTATTATTAGGACGTTTCAGAAATCCGAAACTCTCCCCGGGTGGGCATTGCCCATCCTACGCGGTATTTTAACCCCCTTCGCTACTGCTATATAAAATAGGCCCATCTTATCAGACCTTTGCATACCAACCCACGACCGAGAAAACATGGGCGAGGCCTGAAGGTTGCGCGTTGATCGCAAAAATTGAATGGGTTCAATCGGGATGACAGGATTTGAACCTGCGGCATCCTGCTCCCAAAGCAGGCGCGCTACCAAGCTGCGCTACATCCCGAAAAGTGACATCGATAGAGTCAAAACCTATTATAGCGAATTTCTGGCTCACTAATCCGGATACCAGAACATCCCTTTGATTCCTTCGGGATCCAGAATGAACCCCAAGCGGCGATAAAAGTCCACCACATGGGGATCAGCAAAGAGGGTAATGTTGCTAATATCCTCACTGCGCAACTTCTTGAGGGTATACCGCATCAGGGCCTTCCCCAGACCCCGGCTCTGATAGTCAGGATGGACAACCACATCCCAAATCGTGGCATTAAAGGCGTGATCTGATGTGGCACGGGCAAACCCGATCATCCGCCGCTTCGTGCCCCGTTGTTCCCACATCGAAACCACCAAAAAGCTATGTTGAATCGCTTTTCTCACTTTTCGCAGCGGACGACGGGACCAACCCACTGCATCACACAGCTCTTCTAGCTCGTAAAGGTCAAGATCTCGCTCGGTACTGAACACGACGCGAGATTCTGGCTCCACCCTCCCCACGGGTTGAGTGGTGGGGCGTTGAGGTGCAACGGCGGTATCGGATGGACTAAATAAACTCTTCCAAAAACCCATGCTAATGGGAAAATAGCGATGATTAGGAGACAGGTTTGTCAAGGACAAACTCTGAAACGGTGACGCGTAAACGCATCCCCTAGAGTGTACAACAGTCCAGGGGAAAAATGGCCCACGGAGGGATTCACCCAATGCTAAACCGCTCGGCTAGGCCCGGACTGAGGGGAATTAAGGTGGCAAGCATCAGGAATAATGCCAGTAAACCGAGGGCAGCCCGCGCATCGTCGGGTTCGCTGAGTTCATTGAGACTGGGACGCTCCAAATCCCGCTGTAGGAAGAGGATGAACATCCCCCAGTAGAGGGGGATGGGGTTTGAGAAGTTAAAAATCCCGACAATGCCTAAAATGACGAGGGTGGCGAGGGTGGTGCGGCGGGCTGTTTTCCGCCCATAAATGGACTGAATGATTCGGCCGCCATCCAGTTGACCGGCGGGCATAAGGTTGAGGGCCGTGATCACTAAACCTAGCCAACCGAGAATTGTCAGGGGATGGATGTCGACTACAGTCCCTTGCAGGGCATCCCCGAGGATGGATTTGGCTAAGGTTCCCACTAAAATTGAACCCTGGAAGAAGGAGGTGGGGATGGCAAAGCCATGGCCGGGTTGGGAGAGGACTAACCCCAGGAAGAGCATGATGAGCGAGACTAGACCTCCGAAGGCGGGGCCGGCGATCGCCACATCAAATAAGGCGGAACGGTGGGGAATGAGGGAAGCAAACCGGGTCAGGCTGCCAAACGTGCCGATCTGCCAACTGGGGAGGAGAAAGGGAAAGCTGAGTTTAATTCCATAGCGTTGGGCATAGAGCCAATGGCCCAATTCATGGGCCGCTAAGATTAACCACAACCCGATGGCCAGGGGTAAAACTTCTCCATAGCGGCCCAGATTGCTGAACAGGTCAAACCCCTGTAAAAGGCTGGCGGCTTCGAGGGTGGTGGCGAGGGTGGCAATGGTGAGGACAATGGCGAGATTTTTTTGCGCTAGGGTCAGGGGTTGAGGATCGTTAGTACTGGGTAAAACAATGACAATGGGCTTGCCTTCGGGACTTTCCACCAAAAAAAGACGGTACTGCTCATCACACCAGTCCTTTAATTTGGCTGCTAACCGCTCATAGACAACATCGGGATCGCCCCGGAGGTTGCCGCGAAAAATCGCCCCATCCTGGTAGGCGATGGTTTCGGTGGCGAAGAAGGTATCAATGCCAAAAATGCCCTTGATTTTTTGCAGATCTTCGAGGGGAATGGGGGCGGTTTCTGGATCGAGGTTGAGGGCGGGGGCGTTTTCTGCTTCGGTGCTTTCCGCATTGAGGCGTTGGGCGGCCCGTTGGCGCAGGATTTCATCTTGGCCTTCGGCCCGGAGACGATTACCGAGGTAGATATAAATCGCAGAAGACCCCACCAGCAAAAGAATGATGGCGATGAAGTTGAGGTAAAGCCCGAGGGCGACTAATCCAAAAAAAACGAGCCACGGGGTAATTAACACTACGGATTGCAGCCAAGCGAGAATGCCCAGCTTGCCGTAGGGCTTGGCGCGGTTGTAGCCCCAAACCAGAAAACCAAAGGCAAAGGTGACAATGGCGAGGGTGGCGATCGCTTCGGAATTGCTAAACATAACGGTCACGGGCAGGAATAATTCTTTAAGCCTAACGTGATTGCCTAAAGACTACAAATTTAAGGCGTTTAAGGCGTGGGTTGAGCCGAGGCTAAGGCGGTTCGTAGTTGGTGGTGATGGCGGTTGAGGAGGTCTTGCCCTTGGGCTGCATCGACGTTCCCCCAATGCATGAGGAGGGCGAGTTTCACCCGTTGACCGCTGGCATCAAGGAGGGTTTCCGCACTGGGGCGATCGAGATCCGTGAGGTCTTCGAGGATGCGGAGGGCGCGATCGCGGAGTTTTTGGTTCGTCACCGCCACATCGATCATCCGGTTGCCGTAGACTTTCCCCAGTTTCACCATCACTGAGGTGGAGAGGATATTCAGGGCCAATTTTGTGACCGTTCCCGCTTTGAGCCGGGTGGATCCGGCTAAAATCTCCGGCCCCACCAGGAGCCGTAAATTGACATCTGCGGCGAAGGGCACTTGAGACTCGGGGACACAGGCGAGGAAAATTGTTTTTGCCCCCCGTGCTTGGGCGGCTTGCAAGGCCCCTTGCACATAGGGTGTGGTTCCACCAGCGGTAATCCCCACCACCACATCGCCATCACTCACGGCAGCGGTGGCCATGGCGGCGGCGCCATCTTCGGCGCGGTCTTCTAGAGCTTCAGAACTTTTCAACAGGGCCGGCGCACCCCCCGCCAGGATGCCCTGGACTAATTCCGGCGGTGTGCAAAAGGTGGGGGGACATTCGGCAGCATCTAAGACCCCTAACCGGCCACTGGTTCCCGCTCCCACATAAAACAAACGGCCCCCCTGGCCCAGGGCGGCACTGGTGAGATCAATGGCAGCGGCGAGTTCTTGACGGGCGGCGGCGATCGCCTCCAGGGTGCGGGCATCTTCCTGGTTAAACAGATCCACCATTTCTAGGCTCGTCAGTTGATCCAACTGGGCGCTCTTGGGGTTATTTTGCTCCGTCAGCAGATGGCCCCGGGGGGCAAGGTTTTTAACCATGGGGTGTTAAAGCAATCCTTCTAAAAAACGGCGTTTGGCTTCCAGTTCTGCATCGGTCATTTCTCCCGCCTGCTCCCGTTCTGGGATGGGATCTACCTTGGGGGGATCAACGGGATCTAACGTGTCTTCGGGCTGTTCCACATTGGCCTCTGGGGGAATCTCCAGCCGGCCTGATTCGACAATCTCGAATTCATAACCAGCTTCTTGGCAAAACTCCTCAATTTCTTCTGCCGGGAATTCTTCGACCGTGGGCGTGGGAAAATCTTGAGCTTCAAGTAACAGGGCATACCGAGCCGCGTCGTCTTCATCCTCGAACATCAAGATTTTGTTTTGTCCCCCCATTTGGATGGTGTGGATGCCCTCGTTCTCTGTACCCGCATTGATGAGGAGGACGAAAACTCTTCTAGGTGCAAGCATAGCGACTTAAATCGGGTGAAACTGTCAATGTTCTTCTAGGATATCGGATCTAGGCAATGGCTCAGAAAATGACACGGCCATAACGGGCTAGATATTCGCCCTCGGGGTGATCCTGTTGATTTAACCAGGCCCAGAGTTGATCCCCTTGGGAAAAATGCCACCATTCGTTGGGATGTTGGC
>RECT01000069.1 GCA_007693875.1 Spirulina sp. DLM2.Bin59 | reverse complement strand
TTGATCCTGAAAGACTTGCAATTGATTCCCCGGCCCCCGCAACACCGCCCGCCCTTGATGCCAAACCTGAGCAAGATCGCCGGTTTGGGGATCAATTTCCACCCGGAGATCCTCATTTTCCAGCACCGGCTCCGGGGGTAGGGGGAGGAGGGGCAAGGGTTGAGGATCAGCCCAAATGAGGGTATAGCCCACGGAGGGTAACGCAACCATCGCCATAGATCCTCCCTTTATCCCCTGACTGGGTAACGCTCCCCCGGTTGAATCATAAATCTGGCCCATATTTGCAAATTCCATTGCATCGATGCGGTGGTGATTGAGGGGGTTAAAGATCACGAAGGGGATCAGCCCTGGCCTTGGGGGACATTGAATACGGGCGGAAATTGCGATCAAAGCCTGATCCCGCAGTGTTTCCCCCATGGTTAAAGCCGCCTGCCAATCCCGATTAGCCCGCTCAAAAACTGGCGGAATCGATGTGCCGGGTAAAATATCGTGAAATTGATTAAATAAGACCTGTTTCCAAGCCTGCTCTAGCTCTTTTTGAGGATAGGGAGCAGCGGTTAAAACTGTGGCAATAGTTGACCATAGTTCTGCCTCGTAAAGCATCCCCTCACAGCGGCGATTAAACCACTTTTGATCAGCATGGACGGTATAGCAACCGCGATGGAGTTCTAAATACAATTCATCCGCCCAAAGGGGCAGATCTTGCCCTATCTCTAACTCCCCTGCTCCCCCCTTGGGAGAAGGGGCGGGGGGATGAGGGTTAACTCGCCCCTGATTAGCTAAACGATCTAAATAAGCGATCGCCGTTGTGAATTGAATTTTTGGAAAAAAAGGCGATGCTTGCCACCGCCGTTGCACTGCCAACATATCCCGACTGGGGCCACCGCCATGATCCCCCACCCCCGGCAACCAAAAAATATCTTTAAACCCCGTTTGCGCTTCCCAATCCACACTGTAATTCGTCATCGTGATCGGGTTGGTATCCATAACCCCCGTCACATTGGGGGGGGACATCAGCGTTAAAAGTTCTGTACCGTCGGGGGCTTGCCAACGGAAAAAGCCATGGGGGAATTTTGTCCTGTCGTTCCAGTGGAGTTTTTGGGTGACGAAGTAGCGGATACCGGCTTGGGCGAGGAGTTGGGGCAGTTGCCAAGGAAAGCCGAAGCTATCGGTGAGCCAAGCGACTTGGGTGATTTTGCCAAATTTGGCCTGGGTATACCGTTGGCCATAGAGGAGTTGACGGGCGATCGCCTCCCCCCCCGGGAGGATCACATCCGGCTCTACCCACATCCCCCCCAAGGGTTCCCAAGTTCCAGCAGCAACGGCGGCCTGAATTTCAACGAATAATTCCGGGCGATGCTGTTCTATCCATTCATAAAGGGCGGGGCTGGTGTGGCAAAAGGTCAATTCTGGGAATTCCTGCTGGAGGTTCAAAACAGATCGAAACGTGCGCTCTGCTACATCGTAGGTTTCCGGCAGATCCCACAACCAAGCGAGATCTAAATGGGCATGACCCATGAGATAAAAGCATCGGGTTTTTAAATTCTCAGCGAGGGGTAAAAGGGGCGTTCTCAGTTGAGCTAAATCGATGGGATCATCCCCCATCTTTGCCAAAACAGCGGCAATTTTCGGCAATGCTTCCGGTTGAAAACGTTGGCAATATTGAGTTAAAACCGCCAATTCATCGGCCACAAAGCCGGGATCTAATTCCCCTGTGGGCGCTTCATAGCGGAGGTGCGATCGCATCAACGCGCCAATATCATGGCCCGGACTCACCAACCGGATCGCCACCTCAAACCGCTCTCCCGGCTCTACCCCAGCACTTAACAACACCCGCGCCGAAGAATCAAAAAGATCCCCCGCCTGCAACAATTCCCCATTGCAAAACACCTGAGCATCTGCCGCCCACCAAGTTAAACAGAGGCGCAATTGTAGACCCTGGAGGGGATAGCCCTTGAGATGGGGGGGAACTGTGAAGGTTTGCCAGAACCAACGCACCTTTTCCCCCCGTTCCCAAACGAGATAGCCTTTCTCGTTGGCTTCAGCCCAGGGCCAATCCTTTGCCCTCACCCTAAATCCCTCTCCCAGGGAGGGACTTTGAGAATTTTGAATCCGGCTCCCCTTCTCCCCACCTGGGAGAAGGGGCGGGGGGGATGAGGGCAGATCCCCCAAATAGCTCCGCCAATGATTTTGCACATCCACCTGAGCGCGATCGCGCAACGCCCCCAACCCCACCCTAATCCCTTCTAAATCTACGCTCACAACTCCCCCCGGCCCTGCACCACCTGCTTCAACGTCATCAAACTTTCCACACTAATCAAACCCCGCCACTGCCCCTTTTGGTTAGAAATGCCCAAAAATACCGAATCCCCCTGTTTTGGATTGCGGGAAAAACGGGGGGAAGCATTGATATACACCAAAGCACTATTGACATTTTGGGCAAAATGGCGACTTTCCGCGTAGGATTCACTCACCAAACAATCGGCATGACTGCTACTGTAGCGATTCATCCAGGCGATCGCCCCATCTAAATCCTCCACCAACTTAAAACTAATAATCTTCTTCAAATAGGGACAGCCCCATTCCTGGGGTTGCACCAACGTTAATAAATCCGGGAACTGCTCCACTAATTCCGCCTCCGCCCGCAATCGAAACCCCTGTTCCTGCAAACCGGCGAAAAAGCGGGTTAGAGAAGAACGGGCTTGGGCTTGGTTGAGGAGCACCTTTTCAATGGCATTCACCGGATCCGGTTCGCTGGCGTGGCTATCGACAATAATCGATCGCGCTAAATCTAAATCCCCCGAAAGGGAGCAATAGAGATAACAATTACCCATGGCAGTCCGTAACACCGGCACAGTGGCGGTTTGGGTAATTTGCTGGACAAAACTGGCCCGGCCGTAGGGAATGATCAAGTTAATTAAATCATCTTCCGCTGTCAACTCTTGAATGGGAATGCCCTGCTCCGGTGATACCCATTCAATGGTTCCGGCGGGGAGTTTTGCCGTTTCCAATGCCCCTTGGAGGACTTGGGCGATGATGCTATTGGTGCGGCTCGCTTCCTGGGTTCCTCGGAGGATCAGGGCGTTGCCCGTTTTGAGGCAGAGGCCGGCGGCGATCGCCCCCAACTCTGGAAACGCCTCATAAATTAAAGCAATCACCCCCAGGGGAACCAATTGGCAATAGGTTTGGGAGGAGGCAATGGAATAGGGGGCATTCATCACCCGCAACAAGGGATCAGCCGTATCACTGAGGCGGTGCAGGAGTTTAATCGCCTGTTGCAATCGTTCCGGCGTGAGTTTGAGCCAGTCCTGAAGCAGTTCAGAAACCGCCATTTCCCGGCTCATTTCCAGGTCAAGGGTGTTGGCCTCAAGGATTTCCGCCCTCGCTTCCTCAAGGGCGATGGCCATGGCATGAATGCCGCGACTGCGTTCGAGGCCCGTGGTTGTGGCCAAATGAATGGAAGCATCATCGGCCCGTTGGGCAATGGTGCTACTGAGGCGATCGGCAGGATCAGGGGAAGGGGTTGAAGCCATGACTGTGAGGATAAGGACTAATGGCGATAGGATAGCCAAAACATGACGGCGGGAATCGCAATCAACAGCAGGAGGATGACGATGCCCGACCAGAAGTTGAGGCCAGTGATGGACTGGAGCAACAGGCAAAATGTGATTAGTCCTAAGAATAAGCCAAATCCGTAGAGGGCAAAATGGCGATCGCCCCGATCCTGGGCTTGGGGGATCCACCGTTGACCGTTCCAGCGCCAAGTGGGCCGTTGGGGGTAGGTGGTGACGAGTTGTTGAATTTGGTCGCCGCTGGGGGTGACCTCAAAGATTTGTTGACAGCGATCGCACCCCAGGGCTTCGGTGAGGGCGATGGGCCGCAGGGTTCCGGGCCGCCGACAGGGGCAGGGATAATCACGGGTGAGGTCAATAAGCTGCGGCTTGGAGCTATGCACGGGAGGGAAAGGGTCTGCAAAATACCTTCTATCCTATTAAAATTTTCCAAAACTGGTGGCTCAGGGCGGCGATCAGGGTTGGGGGGGCGAGGTGAGCCACTGGATCATCAGCGGCATTGCGCTGTGTTATACTCATTTATAGTAACTATTAACTATAAAAAGCCATGATGGCAGTCAAGTCCCAGAACTATCTCAGCCCTGACGAATACCTAGAGATGGAACGTCATAGCGACATCAAGCATGAATATATTGATGGCGAGGTTTACGCGATGGCGGGAACCGGCAAAGCCCATAATATTATTAGTCTGAACTTGGCTTTACTGTTACGGTCTGCTTTAAAAAATTCTACTTGTCAAGTTTTTATGGCAGATATTAAAGTCAGAATTAATCAAGGGAAACGCTTTTTTTACCCGGATTTATTGGTGAGTTGTGATGCCAATGATGATCAAGATCTGGATTATGTGGATCAGCCTCAGGTGATCATTGAGGTGTTATCAAAATCAACGGAATCCTTTGATCGGGGTGAAAAGTTCCAACTGTATCGCACGATTCCCAGTTTACAAGATTATATTTTAGTCAGTACCCAAGACTATGTCGTTGAGGTCTTTCACCGTGTTGAAGGAGAGCGGTGGCTGTTGTCAACCTATCGCGGTTTGGAGGCGATCGCCCCCATTGAAAGCCTCAATGGTAATGCCCCCCTAGCAGATATCTACGCCACCCTCGATCTCACCCCAGTGGAAAATTTCACGAATGAAGATCAGGGCAACGGAGCCTAAGGGTTGGGGTGCTGCGGCAGGGGGCGGATTAATTCAATGGGGAGGCCGTCGAGGTCAGCAATGAAGGCGACTTCGTAGAGGCGATCGCCAATCATTTGCTGTTCGGGGGGTAGGAGGATCTGCAAGTTGTGGCCGATTTGGGAGAGTTTTGCAGTCAATGCGGTTAACCATTGGGGTAGGGTTTGCCCGGTTTCTGCAAGGTCAAAGGAGAGGTGATAATAACCCACATAATGTTCATCCCCAAAGGCATCGGGGGGCGGGGCAGGTTGGGGAATTTGGATCAGTTCGAGGCGGCCCTGTTGCCCTTCGAGCCAGCAGGCGAGGGTGTAGCCCGTGGAGAAGCGATCGCTCACTGCAAACCCGAGGAGTTGATAAAAGGCGATGGCGCGGTGAATATCGGCGGTGCGAATGGAAATATGATGGAGCATTTTTGTGCCTGGGGTGATGGTTTAGGATAAGAGAGCAATAATCCAACCCTAGTATTTTTATGGCTCGTACTGCTTCGACAATGTTACCCCTGGGGACGATCGCCCCGGACTTTGCTCTCCCTGATACGGTTTCGGGGGCAACGATTACGCTGGGGACGTTTGCTGATCAGACTGGATTGTTGGTGATGTTCATTTGTGAGCATTGCCCCTTTGTGAAGCATGTTCAAGATCAATTGGCGCAACTGGGCCGGGACTATGGCGATCGCTCCCTCGGGATTGTGGCGATTAGTGCTAATGATGTGGAGAATTATCCCCAGGATGGCCCGGAACCGTTAAAGCAAATGGCGCTCCAGTTGGGATTCACGTTTCCCCTCTGTTATGACGCATCCCAAGCGGTTGCTAAGGCCTATACGGCGGCCTGTACCCCTGATTTTTTCCTGTTTGATCGCGATCGCGCTTTGGTGTATCGGGGCCAATTGGATGGCAGCCGGCCGGGGAATGGGGAGCCGGTGACGGGGGCGGATTTGCGGGGGGCCATCGATGCGGTGTTAAATCACCAACCGGTTACTGCTGACCAAAAGCCTAGTATTGGCTGCAATATCAAATGGAAGCCGGGCAATGCGCCGGCCTATTATGGTTAAGGCTGCTCAAAATGCGGGTGATATTTAGTCAGCTTTGACTTGAGAGATGGAAACCGGGTTGTTGCGATTTTGTCGTTTGGCGATCGCCTTTGAGGAAAAACCCGGTTATGTTGTTAATTCATTGACTCGTTGCCATTGTTGGGGGGTGACTTTGAAGTTGGTGGCGTTGGGTTGACGGAGGACGGCGAGGTCTTTGAGGATGGTGTCTTGTTTGAGGTGCGATCGCAGTAGGGGTTTTTCAATGAATTTATGGGTGAAGCGGATCTGGGCTTGGGGGCGGTTGCCCATGGTGCTTTTGTCGATCCAGTAGCTGCGATCGGGGATTTCGGTGAGCATTTGGGGGGGTGCGATGATCTGGGCGATCGCATAAATCCCGGCTTCTGGCCCGGCCATCCAGATCAGTACGCCATCCCCGACGGTTATTTCTTTGGCGTAGCGGGTGACGCGCCAGGGCATTTGTTCAAAGTCTTGAATGGCTGCGAGGATTTTGTAGTATTTGGGGTTGCCTTGGAAAAGCCAATGGTTCATGATCTGGGGGTTTTTTGTGAATTAGGGTTGGGTGCAGCTTGTTCACCAGTTGATTAATACATTACCCTTATTTAACCCTGGGCATTGCAGCGGTTTCGCCTAGTCCGTCGGGGATTGAAATCCCCGCCTCATAGCGAAAACCCGTTAAAACGGGTT
>RECT01000312.1 GCA_007693875.1 Spirulina sp. DLM2.Bin59 | reverse complement strand
GACTGATGTCGATGGCGACGACCTCGGCCCCGCGACGCGCGGCCTCGACCGCCACGCCTTCACCAGTTGAGGCTGTTGGGCTTGGCGAATACAGGCTAAAACAATCCCCACCACCAGAGCCGCTTCAACCCCTTCCCGCAGGGTGACTAAAAATGTCGGAATCGCTGCACTCCAATCCATGGTATCAACCATCTCCTGTGTAAATTAGGTTGGCATTAAAATCGTTGGACCAATTGCCGTTGCTGGGTTTCCATCGCTTCAAACAGGGCCTGAAAATTTCCTGCCCCAAACCCTTGGGCCTGCGATCGCCGCTCGATCAATTCTATAAAAAACGTCGGCCGGTTAAAGATTGGCTCGGTGAAAATTTGCAATAACAGGGCATCGGGTTGGGGGCGATCGACCAAAATCCCAGCGGCTTGGATCTCGTGCCAGGGGCGCTCCCCCTTCGCCTGCCCATCGCCCCAAGGCAAATCGGGATAACGGTTTTTCAGTTGCGGATAATAATGGGCCGGAGGGGCCAGAAATGCCACCCCTGCCCGCCGGAGCCGCTCCGTTAAGGGCAAAATATGCCCCGGTGCCAGGGCAATATGCTGCACCCCAGGGCCGCCGTTATGGTCAAGAAAGGTTTGAATTTGGGAATTGGGGGTGCTGGGTTCATTAATGGGCAGTTGTAGCCCAGAGTGAGGATGGCGCAACACTTGGGAATGGAGGCCAGAATCAGGGGTGTGGATCTTAAACCGCTCTTGGGGAACGAGGCCAAACACCGTTTCATACCAAGCCACCGCCTGCCCCAGTTCCCCCGCCGGTACATTGAGCACGAGATGATCAAGGGTGAGGGTTTGGCCCCGGAGGGTGGGCTGGGTTGTGGTGTAGATGGGGTGGCGCAGGCCCAAGTGTGTGAAGATCGTGGGCTGGGGAGCGGTGGGGTCAAGGCGGCCTCCTTGGGCTTGGGCCCGATGGGCGATCGCCCCCGGATCCGCCACGGTCAAGGCCACAGCAGCCACACCAGGCCCGTGAGCCTCTAAATATTCCGCCACAGGGCCTTGGGTGATTTGGGGACTGGAAAACTCCAGCCACACTTCCCCACAGGCAACGCCCCGGTTCAGGGTGGCCCGATCCTCATCGCGGCTGGTGGGGACAAAGCCGAATTTTTGCACAAACCACCCCTGCCAATAGTCAGCATCCTGGACGTAAAACTGGAGATGGTGAATCTGCATGGGTTGGAGCCTCGTCGTCTGGCTCTATCTTAGCGTTTAGGGAAGTGGGGATTAGGCCAGCCATGTTGAGAAATTGGGCAAGGCTGATCGGCTCTGGAATTGTTGCAGTGGGATCAACCATGCTCTGTTTCCTCCCCTTGCCCTAAACCATTGTTAATTCCCCCATCACCTCTAGCCGTTTGTGGTTGTCAATTTTCATAAATTGCTCCGCTAACACCTCCGCCACCGGGGGCGTCAGCCAACCCAGTTGGCGCAATAGGTGGATGGCGATCGCATATTTGGCCCGTTTCGCCCCATCCCGGACTTTAATCGCCAAACCCAGGCCCTGGCCCACCCGGCCAATACATTGAATCCCCTCCGCCCCGGATTTACTGACTAACTCCCCCTCGGTGAGGTGCATTAACTCCGTATCAAAGGCTCCCTCACCGGCCACCATGCGGGGATGATGGGTCATGGCCCGCAAAATCCGCTCCAGATCGAGATTATCCCCGGAAGCTAATTGGGCATAGAGCTGCGCCATCTGTACCATCTGCATCGAATAGGTGGGTGCTCCGCAATCATCGCGGGCGCGGATAAACTCCTCGGCGGGCATCCCTAGGAGTTCGCTAACTTTGTTGATGATCAACTTCTGCACCGGATGGCTGCGGTGGAGGTAGGTTTCGAGGGGAAAATACCGTTGTTGGGAGACTGCCAACATCCCCGCATGTTTGCCGGAACAATTGTATTGCAGGGGGCTATCCTGGCCTTTGGGGGTGGGGCATTGGAGGGCGGTGGGGTCAATGTCGCAACGCCAGAGGATATGGAAGACTTGGCGGGATTGCTCTACTGTGCCTTGATGGGAACCACACATGATCGCGAGATCGCGATCGCTCAGGCCAAACCGCTCCAACGTGCCGGTGCTGGTGACAGCCAGGGCTTGGAAGGGTTTGAGGGCGGAGCGGATAAAGGTGCTCATTTCGCCATTGCCCGCCTGGGAGAGGAGCCGGCCGCGATGGTCGGTGATCACGGCGGTAACTTTGTGGGTGGATTCTAGAATGCCCTCCCGCAACAGTTGGACTTCAAGTTCTGGGGTGGTGTTGCGTAGGCTACGGCTCATAGGAATTTTGCTTAAAATGAGGATTGAATGGGGGCGATCCGCGTTAGCGTACCCATCGCCCCGGTTAAGAACCAAAGACCCAGGCCACAACCGGCGGCGATCGCGATCCAAATTAGGGTTTTTTGTAACCGTCGGAGAATAGGTTGTACTTGATAGGATACAACGAGGCGATCGCGCATCAGCACTTCTGGGGGCTTGGGCCATTTTTGGCCATCGTACCAACCGGATTCTTCATAGACCACCTCCGGTTTCTGGAGGCGATCCGCTACATACCGCCAACCGAGATAGAGGCGCAGCACTAACAACAGCACGACAAACAATGCTCCCCCGCTGGCCAAAAGCATGAATCGGGCCAGCCAGCGGTCTGGCGCAAAACTTGCCGCTGCGGTGGGGCCAGTAATGGGCCAACTCCAGAGCCAAACCCAAGCCAGTTTTCGCAGATACACCCAGCGGGATTGCAGGGGCCAGTTAAACAGCCAAGCCTCCCGCATTTGCTCGTATTCCTTGAGGGGCTGCTGATCTTCCGGCACAGGACAAAAAGCAGCAGAATCGGGAGCGGTCATCATCCCTGAACCTCGACGGTGGTAGGGATGAAATCGAGGCGATCGCCATGGCCCCAAAAGGCCTCCAAGTTATAAAACTCCCGCTCCGTCGGCAGGAGCACATGGACAATCACCTCGCCAAAATCCAACAAGACCCAACTGCCTTCGGCTTTTCCCTCCGTGCGTAATGGGTAACGTTGCCACTGGAGTTCCATTTGAGCCTCCACCTCATCGGCGATCGCCCGCACCTGGGTCCGCGAAAACCCCGTCACCACCACAAAATAATCACTCAAATAGCAAACATCCGTCACCCGCAGCAGCGTGATATCAACGGCCTTGCGCTCATCAGCAGCCACCGCCGCCGTCCAAGCCAGTTGGCCCGCAGGATCCGCCGCTAGGGTTTCAGGAAGCGGTGGGGGAGAAAGGGGGGATTGGGGTTGGGTCATGCACTCGGGATAAAAACAACATATCCCTGATCATAACAAGCCGATTGAGGCCCCACCCAATTTTGGCCAAGGGATTTTGCCAATTTTCCGGCTCAACCGCTAGATTTTGTCTTGATGTTGCACCCCCACCAATGTCTCCCGGGGCTGTACCAGTTTTTCAAACAGGGCTTCATAGCGGTCTAGCGCACCCTGGAAAGCATAGGTGCTTATGGCGTGGCGGCGACCCCGCTCCCCTAAGCGATCCACCTGCTCCGGGTGAGCATGGAGCAGTTGCACTGCCTCCGCTAAAGCACGGGGATCATCGGGGGGAATCAACATGCCACCGCCACTATTGCGGATCGCCATCGCCGCTGTGCCTTGACTGGGCACCGCCGCCAGAATCGCCCGACCACTGGCCAACAACACCTGAATTTTCGAGGGCATATTGAAGGAAATGACATTCTTCTTCTGCACCACTAACCCCACATTGGCCGCCGCCAACATTTCCGGTAGCTTCTCCCGGGGTTGAAACGTCAACAACCGCACATTGTTAATATTTTTCTGCCGACATCGCTGCCGCAGGGGATGAAGCGCATCCTCATCCCCCACAATCACAAACACGACATTCGGGAGATGGGTTAAAAATCCCGCCGCATCAATCACCTTATTGAGGGGTTGAGTGAGGGCAATATTACCGGCATAGAGCACCACAAACTTGCCTTCTAAGCCATGGTCACGGCGGAATTGATTATCTTCACGGGGGAGGGGTTGGATAAAGTGAATATCAACCCAGTTGGGAATCAGGGCAATTTTATCGGGGTTAACGCCCTTGGCGATGAGGTTTTCCGTAAAGCCTTCGGAGATGACGGAAATTTTCGTGGCAATGCGGTAGTTGAATTTTTCCAGGGCGGTAAAGATGTAGATGGCGACTTTATTGGTGAGCAGGCCGACATGGATCGCCGCATCGGGGAGAATATCCTGCAAATTGAGCACCACGGGACAGCGATAGATTGCCCCTAACACCGCCGCCGGGATCCCCACAGGCAACCCCGGCACCGTCAGCAGGATCACATCGGGCCGCCACCCCCGTAGGGCTTGAAAAAAACTCAACACCATAAAGCTGAGTTCAAACAGACCCCGATTGATTAAGTTGCGATTTTTGGTGATCCGCACATAGCACCGTTGGATCTTTACGCCCTTGTGGGTTTCGGTGCAGTAGAGTTTGCCCTCGTAGGGGGGGAAGATGGCACTGTTGGGATACCAAGGCATGGCGGTGATCACCCGCACTTGATGGCCACGTTTCACCAATCCTTCCGCCAGTTCGGTCATGAGGGGAGCGATGCCAATGGGTTCGGGGTGATAATTATAGGAGTAAATGAGAATACGCATGATAGCAAGGACAAGGGGAGGGTGGCGATCGCAGGGGCGAAGGATAACCATACCAAGGCAGGATAGATAGCACCACAATGGCAAGATGACTCAATGGCAAGATGAGTCTTCCCCAAAACACAGAGCCTTGATACTCTATCCTGCCCTTTATCGTACAAAATTGGGCATAAATATTCCTTAAGAGAAAAAAAACGCCTGAATCCATGGCCCACAATGGGAGTGTTTCAATCCACCAAGGAGCGTTTCTAATGACCATGAGTAAACTGCGCACCGGGTTAACAGCCCTGTGTTTAGCATTTTTCCTGCTGCTGACCGCCTGTGCAGCAGCGCCCCCTTCTGAGTTTGACCAAGCCCAACGGGAGAGCACGGAGCGGGGCGCAAGTGCCGTGGCAGATGATGCGGTGAGCGGGGGCAGTTTTAACCGCTTTTTCCCCAAAACGACGGGCAGTGATGATCTGGTCTACACCCAGGAAAAAACTGGCTTTGCCCAAGCGAAGCTGATCCAGGCTGGGGATGAGGTGGCTCTGCTCTCGGTTTCTGACATTAGCAGCAACCCCAACGCGGCGGATAAGTTTGCCGACAGCACCCAAAGTATTAATGATTTTCCCGTGGTGGCTGAAGGCAATAGCAGCACGGCGATGCTGGTGGGCGATCGCTTCCAAATTAAAATCCAGTCCCGTGCCGACGGCTTCACGGAGGGCGATCGCCTCGACTGGCTCAAACAATTCGACCTCACCGGCATCGCCGCCCTCGGAAAATAACCCCCTATTCCCCATTCCCTGTTCCCCATTCCCTAACTCCCCATGAGCAAACCCATTTTTGAACTCGTCGATGACCTCCCCGAACAGAATTTAACAATTCGCGCCCTCAAGACCCTGGATTTTGTCCTACCGGGGAAATGGAACAATCTGGTGGGGTTTAAAAACACGATCCGCACCGTAACGGGGGAAACCGATGAAGCATTGATTAAAGCCATTGGCGATCGCGCTATCTGGCTATTTAACGACAAATCCGAAGGTTATCAGCGGGCGCTGTGGCTCTACCAAACCATCGACAGCACCGGCACAGCCCTAGGAACTGCTGCCTTGGCTAACAAAGTGGGGGAAAAAATCCCCCTCCTGGGTTTTATGAGCAAACTCACCCCCAAGGCGGATAAGGCCCAAACCCTGGATCTCTGTTTAAAGCTGGTTGTTGAAGTGGTGGCTTTCTGCCAAATTAACGGCATTCCAGGGGATAGCATTGGCGATTTCATCAAATCCCTGTCCAACTACAGCGGCGAATCCCTGATGCGGATGGCGGCTCTGGTGTCCTTTGATGCCCTCATTCCCCTCGGCCCCGACTTCATCCAAATCGTTCAAGCTAAACTTAATAGCTTTGGCCCCAAGGATTTAGAGAATAACTCCGGCTTTAGTCAGATCAAAGGCATGATTCCGGGGAAGAATACCGCCGCCCAGTTAGACTTTATCGGTCAAAGTTTTGACAGTACAAAGGGCTGGATGGGGGGATTGGTGAAAAAGCATGATCTTTCACCGGGTAAGGTGGCGGGGAATCTCAGCAACTTTATTGAAGGCTCCGATAGTAAGCTGGATTACCTGGCGGCGTTCCTGGACATATCCACCAACTACTACGAACACACCGGCATTCAAACCCTAGCCCGTCGTCTCATCGAACGAGCCGCCGCCGAAGTTTAAACCCTTGATCACCCGAACCCGTAGGGGCGAAAAATTTTTCGCCCCCACCCCAACCACCGGAAACAGGTGATCGCAAACATTTTCATAGAATATTTACGAAAATACTCGATAGCTTGAAAGCCCTGAGGTTTTAACCCAGGGATGAAAA
>RECT01000318.1 GCA_007693875.1 Spirulina sp. DLM2.Bin59 | reverse complement strand
GCGGGGCGGAGCGGGGAGGGGTTCCGTGCGGGGTGGTAGGGGTGTGATGATGATTTCGCGATCAGGAGCGGGGAGGGCCGTGGGTTGATTAATCCCCACCGGGCCGCCTTCGGGAACTGAAACCATTTGGGGATTGCCCCAGAGGTAAACATGGCCGAGGGGACGGTTTTGATAGGTGCGGCGGGTCAGTTCCCAGCCATTATCGAGGTGAATTTTTAAATGACCTTCGGCAAAGCCCCGGGTGCGGCCAATGGGAATTTGAACGTTGCGCTCCCGGGGGGAGGTGGCCATTAACACCAACTCATTGCCCTGGGGCACAATGGTGAAAATCAACCGCCAGCCTAAATCTTCACCGCCAATGCGCAGGGAATAGCCGTTACTGTCCGTCATCCGGCCACAGATGTTGGTGAAGTCAAAACTATTGAGGAGCAGATCAACACGGGTGGGGTTGTTGTCGGATTCCTGCCAACAACGGCGTTGGTTCGTCAGTTGTTCGAGGATTAACAGTTGGTAGGCTCGCCGCTCTACGCCAAAGGGAGAAGCGATGAGGATGAATCGGTCTTGATCCACCCGTTGACTATCGAATTGGACGGTTTGGGCGGACATGGGCAGGGCAGCAAGGGCAGAGCTAGCGACACCAATCCCTAGGGCCATAAGGGGGGTGAGCCAGCGTTGCAGGTTGAGCATGGGAATACCTCAATTTCTCGTAAGTAAAGGGGATGACGGCGGTTAGGGGGTTGGGGTTCGCTGTTGCCAGGTTTCCCAAAGGTCGGGACGACGATCGCGGGTGCGTTGGCATTGTTGCTCAAACCGCCATTGGGCGATCGCCCCATGGTTCCCCGACCGCAACACCTCCGGCACATCCCAACCCCGAAAGGAAGCGGGACGGGTGTATTGGGGATAGTCTAGCAGTCCATTGGCAAAGCTTTCCGCCTTGAGGGATTCCGTTTTTCCCACGGTGCCGGGGAGCAGTCGCGTCACGCCGTTGATAATTGTTAAAGCAGGGATTTCACCACAGGTCAGGACAAAATCCCCTAAAGAAATTTCTCGGGTGACGAGGTGATGGCGGACGCGCTCGTCTACCCCTTCGTAGTGGCCACAGATCAACACCAGTTGAGCCGCCGTCGTACTCAGCTCGATCAGGAGATCATGGTTGAGGGGTTGCCCCTGGGGGGACATGAGGATAATTTCCCGGCGGGGTAAAACCGGCAGGGATTCCACAGCGGCAAAAATTGGGTCAGGCTTCAGCAGCATCCCCACGCCGCCGCCGTAGGGTTCATCATCGACGCGGTGGTGCTTGTCGGTGGTGAAATCCCGGGGATTCGTGCAATGGACCTCGGCAATGCCCTGGGCGATCGCCTTCCCCAACAGACCCGAGCCGAGGGGGGATGTGAAAAAATCCGGAAATAATGTGATGAGATCAAAACGCATCGGAGCTTAGGGGTATTTATTAACCGGCAGGCCTTCGATAGACTGTATAGTTATGCGTCTCGCTTTAAATTCGATACTATACAGAATGCTACAAGTTGAATCGTACTCGCCAGAAGCTCAAATGCCAAAACCAACTAAAACCGCGATCCTCGTGATTGGAGGTGCGGAAGACAAGGTACATGGACGCGAAATTTTACATACCTTTTTCCATCGCTCCGGCGGGAGTAACGCGGTGATTGGCATTGTGCCCTCAGCTTCACGGGAACCCCTGCTGGTGGGGGAACGGTACCAACACATCTTTACCGATATGGGAGCCAAGCAGGCAGAATTGATCGACATTCGCGATCGCGCCCAGGGGGAAAATTCCCAATACCTCGAATATCTGGAAACCTGCACCGGCATTTTTTTGACCGGCGGCGACCAACTGCGCCTCTGTGGCCTCTTGGCGGAAACCCCCTTTATGGAGCGGATTCGCGAGCGGGTGCAAAAGCAGGAACTGAGCCTGGCGGGAACCAGTGCCGGGGCGGCGGTGATGGGCCACCACATGATCGGCGGCGGCGGTAGTGGCGAATCCCCCAACCGCGCCCTCGTCGATATGACTATGGGTTTAGGGATGATTCCGGAGGTGATTGTCGATCAGCATTTTAACAACCGTAACCGTATGGCCCGGCTGATGACAGCGATCGCCATTCACCCCGATCGCCTCGGCATTGGCATTGATGAAGATACCTGTGCCATGTTTGAGCATGATGGTTGGATGGAGGTGATCGGCAAGGGCAACGTCACCATCGTTGACCCCCAAACCCTCTCCCACACCAATCAACTGGATGTCAGCGTCACCGACCCCCTGAGCCTTCACAGCCTGCGGGTGCATATCCTCTGCCATGGCGATCGCTACCACATCCACCAACGTCGTCCCCTCACCCCCATGAGTGAGGAAAAGTCCGCCTAAGGGCTACAGGGTCAATCCGTGATCAAGAACTGTTCTCGATGGACAGTTTCTGAACTTTTCCACAAGAGACACTAAGCCATGGCGAATCCCGTGCGTCTTCACTGAATATAGATAAGCACCTATGAAAATTCTCAAAACCCTGACTCTGCGTGGCCCCAACTACTGGAGCATCCGCTATCCCAAGTTGATCGTCATGCGCCTTGACCTGGAAGACCTCGATGAGGTCTATTCCAACCAAATTGATGGGTTTTACGATGGGTTGTGTCAGCTCCTCCCCAGTTTAGTGGAGCATTACTGTTCGCCAGGCTATCGCGGCGGCTTTCTGGAGCGGGTGCAAAATGGCACATTGATGGGCCACATTATTGAGCACATTGCCCTGGAACTTCAGGAACTGGTGGGGATGCCTGTCGGCTTTGGCCGTACCCGCGAAACGGGCGATCGCGGCGTGTATAACGTCGTGTTTGAATATGTCGATGAGCAGGCGGGCCGCTACGCCGGCCGGGCCGCCGTGCGCCTCTGCCAAAGTTTGGTGGAAACCGGCACTTATCCCGAAAGTGAATTTCAGCAGGACTTGGCTGATCTGCGGGAACTGATGGCCAACGCCTCCCTCGGCCCCAGCACCGAAACGATCATCGCTGAAGCCGATGCCCGGAAAATTCCCTGGATGCACCTCAGCGCCCGCTCGATGATCCAACTGGGCTATGGGGCGAAGGCCAAACGGATTCAAGCCACCCTCTCGGACTACTCCAGCATCCTCGGTGTGGAACTGGCCTGCGATAAGGAAGGCACAAAAACCATCCTCCGGGATGCCGGGATTCCCGTCCCCAATGGCACGGTGATTCGCTATTTGGACGAATTGGAAGATGCGATCGACGATGTGGGGGGCTATCCCATCGTCTTAAAGCCCCTCGATGGCAACCACGGCCGGGGCATCACCATTGATATTAATAGTTGGGATGTTGCTGAAGGAGCCTACGACCTGGCGAACGAAGCCTCGAAAACCAACTCTGTGATTGTTGAACGCTACTACCAAGGCAGCGATCACCGCATTTTAGTGGTCAATGGCAAAGTGATTGCCGTTGCCGAGCGCGTCCCCGCCCATGTGATCGGCAATGGCCGCAACACGATCAACGAACTGATCGATCGCACCAACGAAGACCCCCGCCGAGGCGAAGGCCACGACAACGTTTTAACCAAAATCAAACTGGATAAAACCGCCACCGATGTCCTCGCCCGCCAAGGTTACAACCTCGACAGCATCCCCCCGGAGGGCGAGCGGGTCTATTTGCGGGCCACCGCCAACCTCAGTACCGGCGGCATTGCCATCGATCGCACCGATGTCATTCACCCTGAAAATGTGTGGATTGCTCAACGGGTGGTGAAAACCATCGGCCTCGATATTGCCGGCATTGATGTGGTGACATCGGACATTAGCAAACCCCTGCGGGAAACCAACGGTGTGATTGTGGAAGTCAACGCCGCCCCAGGGTTCCGGATGCACGCGGCCCCCAGCGATGGTCTGCCCCGTAATGTGGGGGCCGCCGTCCTTGATATGCTCTTCCCGGAACACAGTTCCCCCCGCATCCCCATCGTTGCCATCACCGGCACGAACGGCAAAACCACCACCACCCGCCTCACCGCCCATATTTTCCGCCAAACGGGCCAAGTCGTCGGCTACACCACCACCGACGGCATCTATGTGGGGGAATATTTGGTGGAAAAAGGCGACACCACGGGGCCTCAAAGTGCTCAGGTGATCCTTAAAGACCCCACCGTTGAGGTGGCGGTGCTGGAAACCGCACGGGGGGGCATTTTGCGCTCCGGTTTAGCCTTTGATCAATGTGATGTGGGGGTGGTGTTGAATGTGGCCGCTGACCATTTGGGGTTAGGGGATATTAATACCGTGGAGCAAATGGCCCATGTGAAAAGTGTCGTTGCAGAGGTGGCGGCCGCCAGTGGCTACGCGGTGCTCAATGCTGACGATCCCCTCGTGGCGGCGATGACGGAACGGGCTAAGGCCAAGATTGCCTATTTTTCCATGAACCCCGATAACCCGGTGTTGCAGGATCACCTGCGGCGGGGTCGGTTGGCGGCGGTCTATGAAGATGGTTATTTGGCCATTAAAGAGGGGACGTTAACGCTGAAAATTGAGGAGGCGAAACATATCCCCGTGACCCTGGCGGGGATGGCTCCGTTTATGATTGCCAATGCTTTGGCGGCCTGTCTGGCGGCCTTTGCCCAAGGGGTGGGGATTGAGCAGATCCGCCAAGGGTTGCGTACTTTTGAACTGTCGGCGGAACAAACCCCGGGCCGGATGAATTTGTTTAAACTGCCTCGCCACCATGTGCTGATTGACTATGCCCATAATCCGGCGGGCTATGAGGCCCTGGGTGGCTTTGTTAAAAATTGGCAAGGGCAACGGATCGGCGTGGTGGGTGCGCCGGGCGATCGCCGCGATGAAGATTTAATCGCTCTAGGGGCCTTGGCTGCGGATATGTTTGACCGGGTGATTGTCAAGGAAGATGAGGATCGCCGGGGCCGCGATAGTGGCGCAGTGGCGGATCTGATTGTTAAAGGCATTACCCAAGCTTGCCCTGAACGGGATCATGAGGTGATTTTAAATGAGACTGAGGCCATTGAATTTGCACTCAAAGCGGTTGAAGATGAAGGTTTGGTGGTGATCACGCCGGAAAGTGTTGCGCCGGCGATCGCCCTCATTGAAGCCCACAAAGCTCCCTAGGAGTGAGGGGAGAGGAGTGAGGGGGAAAGCGAATTCTTCTCTCTTCTCTTTCCTCCTCCAAAGGCTAAATTATTGCGCCTCCTGATTAACCATGCTCCGTCAAAGTCTCCGCCTCCTCACCGACCTCCGTTTTGCGATCCTCCTCCTGTTGGCGATCGCCCTATTCAGCATCAGCGGCACGGTGATCGAGCAGGGGCAAAGCCTCGGCTATTACCAAGCCAACTACCCCGAAGACCCCGCCCTCTTTGGTTTCCTGTCCTGGCGGGTGATTGGCTTCCTGGGGTTAGACCATGTTTACCGCACCGGCTGGTTCCTGACGCTCCTTGTCCTCCTGGCCGCCAGCCTCACCACCTGTAGCTTCCTGCGCCAATGGCCCGCCCTAAAGTTGGCCCGCCGTTGGCAGTATTACAGCAAGCCGCAACAGTTTGAAAAACTGGCCCTCAGTGTGGAATTGGGCAGCGGCTCCCTCAACCGTTTAGCCCCCCTGCTCACGGCCCGAGGTTATGCCCTATTTACCGAAGCGGATCAACTCTATGCCCGCAAAGGGTTGATGGGGAAAATTGGCCCGATTGTTGTCCATATCAGTTTGCTGTTGATTCTGGCCGGGGGGGTGTGGGGGGCGTTATCGGGGTTTTTTGCCCAGGAAATTATCCCCAGTGGTTCCCAGCGGGCGATTACCAACCTGATCGACGCGGGGCCGTTGTCTGCGACCCAAGTCCCCAAGGACTGGGAAATTAAGGTGAATCGTTTTTGGATTGACTACACCCCCCAAGGGGCGATCGATCAGTTTTATTCGGATTTATCGGTGGTGGATCAAGCCGGGGTGGAGCGCGATCGCCAAACCATTTCCGTCAACCATCCCCTTCGTTACCATGGGGTGACACTTTATCAAACCAATTGGGGCATTGATGCGGTGCAGGTGCGGGTTAACAACAGCCCCATTTTTCAAATTCCCATGGCCCCCTTGGAAACCAGCAGCAGCAGTCGCCTCTGGGCCACCTGGGTTCCCACCAATCCAGAAATGACCAGCGGCGTTTCCCTGGTGGCGAGGGATCTTCAGGGCTTGTTATTGGTCTATGGGGAAGATGGTCAGCCCTTGGGGGCGGTGCGGGAAGGGATGGCCATCGATTTACAGGAAGGGCTACGGTTAACCGTGGTGCAGTTAATCGGCAGTACGGGGTTACAGATTAAGGCGGATCCCGGTGTGCCTTTGGTTTATGCGGGGTTTGGGCTGTTAATGGTGGGCGTAGTGATGAGTTACGTTTCCCATTCGCAAATTTGGGCATTACAAGTAGGCGATCGCTTCTTCGTCGGCGGCAAAACTAACCGCGCCCACCTCCTCTTTGAACGGGAACTGGTGGAAATGATCGAACAACTAACCCCAGAAATCGCCCCCCC
>RECT01000317.1 GCA_007693875.1 Spirulina sp. DLM2.Bin59 | reverse complement strand
ATCAGATCGAGGGTATCCGGTTGATCGGGGGGGGCGAGGAGCGTGGCATAACCGAAGAAACCGAGCCAGAGCAGGCCAAAACCCAAACGCAAGCGCAACATGATCACAATCCTCAATAACGTTATCAATGGTCTAGTCCCCTCTCCCACTGTTTGGGGGTTGGGGGTGAGGGCTTATTCTACGAGGATCTCTAGAGAACATGGCAGAATAGGAAGACTGTTAAACTGTAGCAATTTCTGATTGGAGCCATGCGAGCGGCGATCGCCCAGGATATTCTTTCCATCCATGCCGATGATGTCCCCGCCTATAAAAAGGGGGGATCGGTGGTGCGCAATAGTTATTTTTGGGCGTTGAAGTCCATCAGTTGCCATGCCCGGCGCGATCGCCCCTGGGAATTTGATGCTCCCGTGTGGGTGGCTTTGGGGCGGATGTTGATGGCGTTCACGGAGGCGGGCTATCTGGGCAGTTCGGAAACCTGTTTAGAGTTTCCCTACGATACGCCGATTCCGCCGGAGTTGCGGTTGGTGGCGACTTGGGTGGAGGAGTAGCCCCTCATCCCCCCCGCCCCTTCTCCCAGGTCGGGAGAAGGGGAGCCAGATCTCAAAGTCCCTCTCCCCTTTTTGGGAGAGGGATTTAGGGTGAGGGCAGCTAGGTCTTTCTCTTCCTGATCCGTTAAGCTAGGATCTGCTTAATTGCTCCCTCAACAGCGATCGCCCCCATGACTTCTCTCCAAGCGCAACTGAATCACCGTTTTACCCAGGGCTTTCAGGCCGCCTTTGGCCCAGAAGTTGCCATCCCTCAGCCCCTCATTGTTCCCGCCAGTAATCCCAAGTTTGGCGATTATCAATGCAATGCGGCTCTGCCTCTGGCTAAACCCCTGAAGCAAAAACCGAGGGATATTGCCCAAACATTATTAGATCATCTGGATTTGGCGGAGATTTGTGAGGAGCCGGAAATTGCCGGGCCGGGGTTTATTAATTTGCGGCTACAACCCGCCTATTTAGCGGCACAGTTGGCGGAAAAACAGGGCGATCGCCGCCTCGGTGTGGCCCCAACAAAACAGCCCCAGCGGGTGATTGTTGATTTTTCTAGCCCCAATATTGCCAAGGAAATGCACGTCGGCCACCTGCGATCGACGATTATTGGGGATTGTTTGGCGCGGATTTTGGAGTTTCGCGGCCATGATGTGGTGCGCCTTAATCATGTGGGGGATTGGGGAACCCAGTTCGGGATGTTGATCACCTACCTGAAGGAGGCCTATCCGGAAGCGTTGACGACGGCGGACGCGCTGGATTTGGGGGATTTAGTGGCCCTCTATAAACAGGCCAAACAGCGGTTTGATCAGGATGAAGCCTTTCAGCAGGCTTCCCGTGAGGCGGTGGTGGCGTTGCAGGCAGGGGATGAGGAAAGCCGCAAAGCTTGGCAGTTGCTTTGTGATCAGTCCCGCCGCGAGTTTCAGGTGATTTACGATCGCCTCGATATTCAACTCACCGAACGGGGGGAATCCTTTTATAATCCCCTCCTGCCGGATGTGTTGAAAACCCTAGAAACGGCGGGGATTTTGCAGGCAGATCAGGGGGCGCAATGTGTCTTTTTAGAAGGGTTCAGCAATAAAGATGGGCAACCCTTACCCCTGATTGTCCAGAAGTCCGATGGCGGCTTTAACTATGCCACCACGGATTTAGCGGCGTTGCAGTATCGCATCCATCAAGATGAAGGCGATCGCATTATCTATGTCACCGATGCCGGCCAAGCCAACCATTTCACCCAAGTTTTTCAAGTGGCCCGGCGGGCGGGGATTCTCACCGATGCGGTGGAAGTGGTTCATGTGCCCTTTGGGTTAGTTCAGGGGGAAGATGGCAAGAAGTTAAAAACCCGTTCCGGGGAAACGGTGCGATTGCGGGATCTCCTCGATGAGGCGGTGCGGCGTACCCGTGAGGATTTAGATCAGCGTTTAGCCGCTGAAGGGCGGACAGAAACGGAGGCATTTAAACAGGAGGTGGCCCAAACCATCGGGTTAAGTGCCGTGAAATATGCTGACTTGAGCCAAAACCGCACCAGTAACTATATTTTCAGTTATGACAAAATGCTCTCCCTCCAGGGCAACACCTCCCCCTATCTCCTCTATGCCTATGTGCGCATTCGCGGCATTCAACGCAAGGCGGGGGGCGCGTTGGCGGTGATCCCGGAGGATTTGCCGCCGGTTTCGGGGATTCGGTGGCGGGCCTTGGCGGTGACAGCGTTGCTCACCGTTGTCGCCTTTGTCTTTATGGATGCCTCGATCCGCATTCACCACGAACTCCACACGATCCCCCTGTTGGCGGAAATCATGCGATTGGTGGGGTTTGGCTATGGCCTCTGGTTTACATCCCGTTATTTGTTGTGGCAACGGGGACGGCGGGATTTACGGGGGATGGTGGCGGGTTGGTGGGCGCAATGTTTTGAGCCGGTTACAGCTTTAAATGAATTAGAGGCGATGGGTACGCTAGCGCGAATTGCCCCTAGTGGATCGCAGGCAACGATCCATCTGGAAACTGAGCCGGAGTTAGTGTTAGCGAAACATCTTCTCCAGTTGGAGGATGTGTTAGCAGAAGTGGAGCAGGAATTATTCCCCAATCGTCTCTGTCAATACCTGTTTGAACTGAGCCAAAAGTTCAATCAATTTTTTGAACAATGTCCGGTGTTGAAGGCTCCCGAACCGGTGCGATCGTCCCGGTTGGCATTGTGTCAATTGACGGCGGACACATTAAAGTTAGGTTTATCCCTGTTGGGGATTCAGGTTTTAGATCGGATTTAGTGAATGGTGCGTCAGATAAAAACCTATCGTCAATATCATGATTGATCCTGTCTGACGCACCCTACGCCTGTAGGGGCGAAAAATTTTTCGCCCCTACTCGATATTCAGCGGCATTTCAGGTTACGCCAGCATCGAGGCGCAGGTAGGATTCAATGAATTGATCCAGTTTGCCATCCATGACATCACCAATGGCGGTAGTTTCGGCATTGGTGCGGAGATCTTTGACCATTTGGTAGGGATGGAACACATAGTTCCGGATCTGGTTGCCCCAAGCAGCTTCGACCATATCGCCGCGAATTTCAGCGATTTCTTGGGCCCGCTGTTCTTGGGCGATGATCAGTAACTTGGCTTTGAGGAGGGCGAGGGCTTTTTCTTTGTTTTGCATCTGCGATCGCTCTTGGGTGCAGCGCACGGCTAACCCGGTGGGGAGGTGAACGATGCGCACCGCTGTTTCAACTTTATTGACGTTTTGCCCGCCTTTGCCGCCGGAGCGGGTCGTGGTGATTTCTAAATCTTTATCGGGGATCTCCAGTTGAATTTTGGAATCATCAAGGGCGGGCATCACTTCTACACCAGCAAAACTGGTTTGGCGTTTGCCGTTGGCATTAAAGGGGGAGATGCGCACGAGGCGATGGGTTCCCTTTTCGCCCCGGAGATAGCCGTAGGCATAGCGGCCGGTAAATTCCAATGTGGCGGATTTGATCCCGGCTTCATCCCCTTCGGAAATTTCCGCCAGTTGGACTTTATAGCCCTGTTGTTCCCCCCAACGGGTGTACATCCGCAGCAACATTTCTGCCCAATCTTGGGCATCGGTTCCCCCGGCCCCGGCGTTAATGGTTAACACTGCGCCCTCTGGGTCGTATTCTCCGGCCAGGAGTTGTTCCAGTTCCCAGCGATCGAGGTTTTGGTGGAGTTGGTGGATGGTTTGGGCGGCTTCGGTTTCGAGGCTGGGGTCGGTTTCCAGTTCAAGGAGTTCGGCGATCGCCTCTACATCCCCCAATTGTTCGCGCCAAGTTTCGTATTGTTTGAGGATGGCGGTGCGATCGTTGAGGGTTTGGAGGATGCCCTGGGCGGTGGTTTGGTCATCCCAAAACCCCGGCTGGGCGGATTGTTGCTCTAGATCGTGGATTTCAGCGTTAAGGGTGGGGAGGTCAAAGATAGTCCTGGGCTTTGCCCAGGCGGTCAGTGAGCTGTTTGATCTCTCGTTTGATTTCGGTCAGTTCCATGGCAGATGAGTAGTGAGGGGAGAGGAGTGAGGAGTGAGGGAGAAAGCTAAATTTAACTCTATCCTCTCTTCTCTATCCTCTTTCCTCGATTTAAGTAATTTGGACTTGGAAGATCATATCGTTAAAGTCGCGATCGCCTCCACCGAATAAATCTTCAAAGCCGAAGGTGTTGCTCCCCAGGAGCATGACGTGGTTTTGGCGATCGGGGTTGGCGGTTTGAAAAGCGAAGAAGGCATTGATGCCGCCGGCCCTGTTGTTGGGGTTGCTGCTTAGGAAGGCATCAACGCCAGCATTGACAACGATGAAGGGGGCGTAGAGTGCGCCGCCTTCGAGGGTAGCGGTGACAGTGCGGCTCTGTTGGTTGCCCACAGCAAGGGTGACTCCGGGGAGACGATTGGAGAGGGCAGCTTGAGCATAACCAGCTTGGCCGGGGGCAATGCCGTTGACAGCTCCGGAAATATCATCAATACGGTAGAGTCCAACGGTATTATCAAATGTCGCTTCCCGGTAAAGGGTAAAGCTCGCGACGCGATTCCCGGCGGCTCCCCGTAAATCAATCAGTTCTAAACCATTGGCTTGCACCGTCCCCACACCCAGGGGAATGGCTTCATTGGTTTGGTTAATCCGCAGGATCAAATCTTGGTTATTAAATTGGCCATCGCCATTGGTATCAAAGATGATGTCATGGACACCATTGCCGCCGGCATTGACATTAATCTGACTAGCAACATTGCGATCGGCTAGTTCGATCCGGAATGTTTCATTTCCGGAGAAGGGTGCATTGTTTACATTATTGAGGAGGAAGGACTGCAACCCAACCCCAAAACCTCTCGGTTGACCAACCACCGGCAGCACCGAAAATAACTGTTCAGTGAGATTACCACCACTGACATAGGTTATTTTTAAGTCTTGAATCAAGCTCTTGTTCAGGGCTTGCTGTGCATTCAAAACGGAGATTTTGACATTACCACCGGTTCCAAATCCCGCAGTAAAGACGGAGGTGGTCGTATCAACAGCAAGAAGAGAAGAAGCTCCCGGTGGGGGGGTCACAATGGCATCGATAATCGAAACATTGACCGTAAAATCAAAAATTCCGTCAGCACTCACCCCATTAACCAGATCACTATTGGCATCAGGATTGTCAACTTCAAAACTAATTCCGGTTGAGAAGGTACTTCCCGCCACTGCGGTATCCGCCAGCAAGCTTAAGGTTAAGTCTTGTACGGTGGGATTGGGGGGGCCAGATAACGTTGCTAAGGAGAATGCGGTGGGCACTAAATTGAACTCGGTATCATTCGTGAAGTTCAATCCATCAATACCGAGGGGATTTTCACCTGCATTGCGAATTCGGAAGGAAAAGGGCGGTAAACTTTGGCCCGCAACCACCGTCAAGTTGAGCGTTGCCCCATCTAAAATTCTGGTGCCACTGATTTGTTCAACAACAACCGTAGGGTTAACCGGATTTAAGGGTAAACCGGGAATATTGGAACCAGTGGTAGATGTAGGATCAGGAGGAATATCATTGCCAAACAGCTTACTTTCATCGGTGGGTAAGATGGGTGCAACAATCCCAGCACCTCCTGGCGGCAGATTGGGATACTGGTCAACAATTGGGTCATTATTTTGAATGGCATGGAAGAGGGATTGAATATCCTGACCGCCACCGGTATTATTTTTAATGGTTGAGTTGGTGACTTGAAGAAACTCAATGGGGAGATTCGTATCCCCCACGGCAATCCCTGAACCAAACTGTGAACTGTTACCGGTAATGGTGACTTGATCCAGGGAAATTTTTCCTCCATCGACAATGCGAATCCCACCACCACTGCCCCTATCAGCAGTAATTCCGGTAATCTCGACATTGGTGAGATTGACTTCAACCCCAATCCTACCGGCTCGACCATTGCCATCAGCGTCAATCCCTGCACCGCCATCGTCCAGGTCTCCATTACCAACCCCTTCGCCACTGACGCGGTTATTGGTGACGATGCTGTTCTCCATCGTTAACTTGGCAACGTGCTCTCTAGTGCCAACATTGAGAATGCCGCCGCCATCATCATGGGCGAGGTTGTCGCGTATTTCTGAATTCCTGATGGTGAGATTCCCACCTACATTCAGGATGCCACCCCCATCATCACCGAAGGGATTCTGTCCTGTGGCACGCCCATTACGAATAATCAGATTTTCAAGGGTGAGATCAACTTGATTATCAGGAACATTTTGAATCGCTAAAATTCGGAAGTCTGGTGTACCATCAGCGCGTTGAATTGTGCTTTTAGTGGTTGTATTGCCTCCTCGAATGATCAGATCGTCGGTGATTAAAGGTAAGCCTGTGGGGCCAAAACCAAAATCATCAAAGGCAATAGACGTGAGGTTAAAGGTTGTGCTCGTGAGGGTAATTGTATCCAGGCCAGGATTGGCGTTGGCCTGATTAATGGCGGCAATCAACTCTGTGACATTACCGGCCGTGAGGTTGAGGTCGAGAATTGCGGGATAACTGGCTTGGGTTGCGGGGGTGAAGGCGAGGGGGGATGTGAGGGGA
>RECT01000464.1 GCA_007693875.1 Spirulina sp. DLM2.Bin59 | reverse complement strand
AGGGCTGCGCCCTCTGAAAAATCTGAAAAGCCCTAATAAGGATCTGAGAATAATTATTTTTATAAATATTCTTCTAGGGGGTTCCAGATTCTTCAACCGGATCACCCCCTTTCCTTTGCTGTTTTTACTCTACTGTAGACAACAGTAACAACAACGGCTGAAACCTATACAGGGAGCCTGTTGTAGGTGTAGACAACAGTAGGGGGTGTAGACGACTACAGCAACGAAAAACCCCTGTTTCAGCCATTTGAAGCAGGGGTGTTGATGGAGTAGGGGACGGGGGTTAGTCACGGGCTAACCGGATCAACTGTTTGCCTACCCCATCGGGATCGGCGGCGGCCCTGGTCAGGAGCGATCGCATGAGCACCCCTACCTCTACCCCATTAATCCCAGCCCACCCTTTTACCCGACGGTGATCCGCTTCTGACAGCAAAGTTTGAAAGTGTTTGCGTTTCATGGTTACAACTTCTTTAAACGTGCTATCATGATATCATGTTCAGAAAAGTTAGAGGTAGTTATGCGAATCGAGTTTAATTTAGAAACCTTCATCTCCGGGCTGGGGATGTATATGCCTACAAGTCAATGGATGGATCTGCCCATTGATGAGTTGACGGAAAACGAGCAAGGTTTCGTGGGGGCGTTTTTGTCCTTGGCAAGTCAGGGCGGCGATCTGGATTTGACCAATGTTTTGCTCTGCAAAGCAGACGAAAACGTCGCTTATGTCAAAGAGGTTTACGGTCCTTGCATTTTTCAAGACCCTAATCGGGATGGCTGGCTGATCTTGGCAATGGGGGGCAATATGTTCCCGGTTATGGTGCAACTAGGGCAAAAGCCTCTAGATCCATACCTTCACGTCGGCGATTTGCACGGATTTTTTGAAAAGGAAACCCGCAAAGATCGTGAATACATTAGTGCAGTGTTTCGGTCCCCATCTCAAGATCAAGATATTGAGTGGGTCGTGTCTTGTCGCATCGCGGATGAAACCCCTAGCCTCAACGCCATCTTAAAAGTCCTGGAAGACCCCCGTGCGCTTTCATCTCACTTCCTGCCTAAGGGGACGGGGACGCGGCTGGAATCGGTGGGAACATCTCTTAAGAAATCCGATTTTCCCACTGTGGCAATGAAGACGCTCCCTAAAAATGTTTGCCTTCCCGTCATGGGGATTACTAAGTTCCCCGGCGATCCCAGTGCCAAAGAAGATTACAAGCAGTCCCCGTCGTTTCTGCTGAACGTGGGAAATCAGTTTTCGGTGTGGCTGAACGGGAACACGGTGGGAGGGCAGTCAATTGAGGGGCGCTGGCCCAACGTCCCCATCCCTTGCTACATGATCACCAGTGCAGCGGGGGACAATGCCCAATATGTTTCGGCTCGATTTGTTCCCCGCCCCCCAGCAAACCTAAAATCAGATGTTTCTGAGGCGTTGGCAATTGCATCCGGTAAAGCCCCGGCGATCGCCCCCGCTATCGATACCCAAGCTGTAGCAGATGCCCGAGCCGCACTGGAAACCCCACTTATGACAGTACAGGCCAAGCCCGTTGATTTGGACGCAATGCCGTTCTAGCCAAAAATAAGGGGAGGCCGTCGCCTCCTCTTCTCCGTGCTAGACTGAAATCACCCAAAAAAATAGAGGGGTGGCTGCCCCTCTGAGGAATAAGAACTATGAATATTAAAGACACTGTAGCACATCTTTTAGAGCTTTTAGACAAATTCCCCCCATCGTCCCGATTTATTCCCGTACAGGATAAGAACCCTTCGGTGAACGGGGGGAACTGGCAAGGCAAGACCCTAGATGCCACGGAAATTATTGAGGCTTGGCAGGTGGGGAAAACCCCCGCAACGGGTCGCTCTTTTAATGGGATTGGCTTGGTACTTGCACCTCCATTTGTGGCCATTGATCACGATGGGACAAGCTGCGATCGCCTCATTGAGGAACTGAGCGGGATGAGTGTTGAGGATGCCCTACCCCTTACCCTCACTATTGCCAGTGGGAAGCCGGGCCGGTATCAGGCGATCTATGCCTACGATGGGGAGTTGACCCATAAAAAGATTGAAACAGGGGTGAAAGGGGAGCAACTAGAGATCCGGCGTGGTGACTCCAAGCAGTCAGTTATCTTCGGTGCTCACCCTGAGACTGACGGTTATCGGGTCGTTAAGGATGTAGCGATCGCCCCTCTCCCCAAATGGGTTATTGATGTAGCCAGCGGCACGGCAGCGGGGAATGACACTCCCCTACTCTCACTGCCGGCCCCATCCCCCCGGCGTATCGGAACAGCCCCCCCGATCCCCCTTGAGCGGTGTTTATCCCGCTCCCATCGTGATCAGTTAGATCGGGGCGTTGCTGAGGGGGGGCGGAATGATGCGGCGATCGCCATTGCAATTGACGCGGCGGGATGTGAGCGGTGGCTGACCTGGGAACGGGTTGCATACGTTGGGGACGTTCGAGAAGTTGTGACTACCTTTGGGGGGCGGTGTAGTCCTCCTATCCCGGCTCGTGAACTGGAAACAATTTTGAAATCTGCACAACGCACTGGCAAAGATCAGGGGCCATCAACACCGGGGGACGCACTTCGCAACGTGATCAAAAAGTGGGAGCGGGAAAACCGGCGATCCTCTTCCGCCCCCTCGAACACAAGCCACGAGCAATCTACTACCCCGTCCCCGGTTGGCAATGAGGTGGAAGAGGATCGAGATGAATACAGCTATCTTCGGGAGCGGGTGCGGGATATTCTGTCCACATCCCCCGATGATGCGGCTGTGGCGATCGCTCTTTCCCGATTGGCTAAGGCTGAAAATCTTTCCCGCCGTGATTTAGATGGGATTGCCAATCAGATCAGGGGAGAGCAAGAGGTCGTCACAGCCCCCCCTGAGGTCACAACCCCGCACCTCGACCTTGGGTACATCGTGCCGGAGTTGGCTGATGCCATGGTGGCAGCGGGGAAAGCTAACGGCGTTGATCCCGTGATGTTTTTGCACTATTTACTTCCGGCAGTGGGGACACTGTTGGGGTCAGGGGTCAAGGTCGAGGTTTCACCGGGTCACGTTGAACCCTGTATCTTGTGGAGTTCCGCCATCGAGGATTCGGGGTTAGGTAAAACCCGGGCCTATCAGATGATTGATCGATGGCTGGTCAAGAAGCAAGAGGCAGAAATTGAGCGGTGGGCAGTCGAAAACCGCACCTATAAAATGGCCCTAACTGAGTGGCAAAGGGAACAGAAAAAACAGGGGGCAGACAACACTGAACCGCCGGAACCGCCAACCCCCCCCCGCCGGTATTCCGTTGTTACTGCCACCATGGAGGCATTGGTGGGGGCGATGGCTGCTCAAAAGGGGAAAGGGGTCTTGTGGTTTCGTGACGAATTGGCTGGGTTGTTCAGCAGCTTTGACCAATACACCAAGGGCAAGTCCGAACACTTGGAGACATTTCTTCAGGCATACGATGGGGGGAGCCTGAACGTTCTCCGTCGCAACCTAGACGACTGTATTTTTGCCCCGGTATCCCATCTGTGCGTGGCGGGGGGGATACAGCCTGCCATGGTTAGCAAGATTTTCAGCGACCCCAACGATCCCCAAGGTTTACAGGCCCGATTTCAGTTTTTGATGCCCCAGGCAGTTGATCGGCGGTATCAACGGAGCCGCGCCCCCCTGACATTACCGGGAATGCTGGATGATATTTTTGACAGTATCGACGGTCGAACCAATGCCGTTACGGTTGCCCTGACAGATTCAGCCTTTGGGTTGTGGGCTGACTATTACGATGCAATGCAATTGCGAGCCAAAGACTCTAACCCCGCCGCCGCTGCATGGCTCCGTAAGCACGCCAGTCGCACCGCACGGATGGCGTTAGCACTCCATGCCATTGATCTTGCAACGGGTCGGGTGAAGGGTTTAGATGCTGATTGGATTGATGTGGCAACAATGGAGCGGGCGATCGCCCTAGGGGAATTTTACCGTGGGCAATTTGAGAGCTTGCAACGCCAAAGCACCCAAGACGAAAACGACCTGTCCAGTCTCCTCTATCGATTACAACAGCAGGCCCAACGGACGGGCCGCCTAACCGTGCGACAAGTTCAGCAGGGCAGCGAATCCAAGTTAATCCGCCGGGTTGCTGAGATTCGGGGCTGGCGGCCCTCTGAGGTGATTAAGAGCCTGTTCAGGCAAGCCGGGGCAGGTTTTGAATCGGTCACTGAGGGGACTACTGTCGCACTGGTTTACAAAGCCACGCCCCCTGAAACACCCCCCACCGAACCACCCCCACCCCCTGAACCGGAGATCCCCCCGATTGTCCGGGTTGCTTTGACTGATTTGTACGATGTCGAGGACGAGTCTGGATTGTTGGCGGCGATCGCATTTTTGGGACAGGACTTGTATGAGCAGGCATTTCCCCATCTACCACCGCGCCGACAAGCGAAATTCACCGAATGGATGGGAGGTGCAACGTGAAAAGCCTTTTCCTGGATTCCATTGCCGGAACCGTTGATCAATCGGTTTTTGATGCAGTCAAGTTATTGATTGACTCCGAGCCGTTTCCCAATGATTTAAATATTCAGCAAGCCCGCGACCTCTTGACCCATTTGCCCCGACCGGATGCAAAACAAGCCTGGGATTTGTATCGCCGTCGCTGCGAAGAACGGGATAATGGATTCAAAAAAATTGCCGGTATTTTTGAGGATTTGTTTAATACCCTTTCGGTAACTGTTGAGGTTTTGAGATTAGCCGAAACCGTTGAAGATATTGCCCTTTGGTATCAAGCTTATGACATCCTCAACAATCCCAACCTACAAAAAAAAGTCTGGCTGTCCCTACCCGAAGCGGATCGATCCCGTTTGCTCCCATTGATCCAAGCGTACAAAGCCGGGCTACAATAGAGAAACCTCGCAATGGCTGGAACCATCCGAGGTATGACCACCCCTTTACTGATCAAGCGGATCAGGAGTGATATGAGCATTATACTACGGGACTACCAAGTCCAGTTTATTGAGGATTTACGGGCGGCGATCGCCCAAGGGCATACCCGGATCTGTGCAGTACTCCCCACTGGGGGCGGCAAAACTGTAGTGATGTCTGCCCTGATTGATGCCATTTTGGAGCGCGGTGGCACAGCAATGGTCGTGGTGCATCGCGACGTTCTCGTTAGCCAGACCGTTGATAAAATCCGAGCCTATGGCTTTCCCCACGATCTGGGATTCATCAAAGGGGGCCGTGAAGAGAACCGCACCGCACCCATTCAAATTGCCAGTGTGCAAACTTTGCCCCGTCGTTATTGGTGGCAGACCGTTTTAGCCCCCCGTGTAATTCTGTGGGACGAAGCTCACATCACCTGTTGGGCTAAAGTTTCCCGCCGGATTATCAAAACGATGTGGACTGCCACCATTCATGTCGGACTAACCGCTACCCCATGCCGAACGTCAAAAAGGCAGGGGATGAAGGATGTGTTCACGGCCTTGGTTCAGGGGCCATTGCCCCGTGAGTTGCAAGAGTTGGGTAGCCTGTGTAAGATGCGCTATTTTTCCCCCGCTACGTTGGATGTGGAGGGGGTCAAAATCGTAGCGGGGGATTATAATGATGCCGAACTTTCCCGCCGCACCAATACACCGGAGATTACCACCAATGCATTGCATTGGTGGGAAAAATTAGCCACCGGATTGCGTACCCTGGTCTTTTGCGTGGACTGTCAACACGCCCGCGATGTTTGTGGCGCATTTGTGGAGCGGGGGATTGCGGCGGTTGTGGTCTTGGGGGAAACTCCCAGGCCAGAGCGCGATCGCATTTATGCTGATTTTGAGGCGGGGGCTATCACTGTGATTGTCTCAGTAGAGGTCTTGGGTATTGGCTTTGATTGCCCCGCTGCTGTGGTGGGCTTGAGCCTGCGAAAGACCGAAAGCCTGTCCATGTTTTTGCAGCAGGTAGGCCGCTTAATGCGTCCCCACGAGGACAAGCCCTACGGCATTTGGATCGATATGGTGGGCAACTGCCAAAGCAAAAAACTCCGATTGCCTGAGGATTTACAGCCTTGGGATTTAGACCAAGGGCAACCGCCGGGGGAATGCCCTACCAAGGTTTGCCCCTCTTGCCAAGAGGTGATCCGGGTGTTTGATAATCCTTGTCCATGTTGCGGGTATAAGTTTCCAATTAAGAAAAAAAAGGCGATCGCCGCTGTCGAGTTAAAAGAAATCAATCCCGCCCTCACTGAGGAACAGGAAGAGCGTCGGGACTGGTTTCGTCAGGCGTTGCAAGATTGTTACAAGCACGGGCATAGCCCTGGTTTCGCCACCGTCCGTTTTAAGGAGCGGTACGGTTCGGAGGCTTGGCCTGTTTTGTCTTGGAAGCGTGGTGCTGTATTTGGGGATGAGCCAACCGATGACCAGCGGGCAGAGTATTTGGACTGGCTTGATCACGTGGCCACTCGCACCGGCAAAACTCCCGACTGGATCGCCAAACAATACCGCTACGAATTTGGTAACAAAGTTCCGGTGCCAGCTATACCAAAAGACCGATCTCCGCTTGCGATTCCACCAGACAATTGGACTCGAAATCAAGTTCCGCCCTCATCATTTTCAGTACCCTTCCCCCCACCCCCTACAGAACAACCCCATGATTAACCCCCCCTGGAACATT
>RECT01000040.1 GCA_007693875.1 Spirulina sp. DLM2.Bin59 | reverse complement strand
CCAGTGAGGTTGGGGGGAGTTTTAGGCATGGGGGAGAAGTGGGAAGTGGGCGGTAGGGTAGGGGCGTTGGCGTAAGCCTGCCGGAGGCACAAAAATCTTTCGCCCTGGGCTTGAAAGAAGTAGGAAGTAGGAAGTGGGAGGTAGCAATTTTTCTTCCTACTTCCTACTCTCTACTTCCTACTTTTTAAATCCGTTTACGCATGGATTCGGCTCGTTTTTTCGAGATTTTATTCTCTGGATCATAGGCTAGAGCTTCTTCATAGGCTTTCAAGGCTTGAGCTACCAGTTTTTTCTTTTCGTACACATTGCCCAGATTATTCAAGGCAATCACATAGCCGGGATAAAGGGCGATCGCATCTTTGTAATGGCGGATGGCAATATCGTATTGCTCTTGGGCAAAATAGGCGAAACCCGTTGCATTGTGGATGAGCGCCATATTTTCCGGCTCTACTTCTTCCTTTTCTGCGGTCTTCAAAGCACGCTGAAACACGGCTACGGCTTGGACGTAGAGTTTTTTATCTAAACAAAGACTACCAAATTCATAATAATCTTTTGCCGTGCTTTCCCCTTCCTTGAGGGTGTTTTGTAGCTTTTCAAAGCGCAGATCCTGCTGCCGAGTCCGCCAAACTTGGCGAAAGACAAAGATTGAGGCAGCACTCAATAAAACCAGTAAAATTACAATGTAAAGCGTGGGTAACGTTTCGTTCATAAGAAGGGATTAAAACAGGAATAAACAGGGTGAGTTAACGGCGGGAAGGGCGACGACGGCGGGCCGGCGGCGGTTGGCGTTGTAAATCTCGGCTCATGCTGATGAAAAAATCCCGCCGCAAACAGGGGTATTCTCCCACCCAAAGGTCTTGACTGGGGATATAAACATCGCTAATTTTTTTGATCTCGCTGAGATCTGGCTGGTTGGACATCACCAGACATTCCGCCACTTGACCGGGGGTGAGGAGCTTGTGGGTACGGCGGAGGGGGGCTTGGACAATGGTACGGAAGCCGGTGCGATCGCCAATTTCTAAATTAATCCGCCGCTCCCGATTTTCCACAATCACCAATTCTCCCCGCTGGTTAAACGTCTCCTCTTCCTTGATCAAATCTTCGGAAATAAACACATCCAACACCCGCCCCCGCCAAAAGCCGCTATATTTCCAGCGGCGATATTGACTGTTGCGGACACTGGCAAAATAGACCGGCGACCAGAGCCAATAGAGGGCGGTAATGATCCCCAGAAAAAATTTAAACCCGGCGGCTACCCCTTGAAAGAGAATATTGAGGAGCAATAACGTCACCACTCCGACGACGGTAATCAAGATCCGCCGGACAAGATCTTGGAAACCGCCCCATTGGGCAATATATTGGGAGCCGGTGGCGATCGCCGGAATCAGTTGCTCAAATTTTTCGCGGGTAATCGGCACTAACATGGGCAGGCGCTACAGAATATTTTCTAGACCATAAACCAAGGTTTTCAACTCCGTCACCTTGCGGATCGCCAGCACCACGCCGGGCATAAAGGAGGCGCGATCGCTCGTATCGTGGCGCAGGGTGTAGATCTGCCCGGGGGAGCCAAACAGCACCTCTTGGTGAGCCAGTAACCCCGGCAGGCGGACGCTGTGGATGCGAATATTCTCCGCTGTGGCACTGCCCCGCGCTCCGGGGAGTTGTTCCGTTTCCTGCACCTGGGAGGGATTGTATTGGTTTTTAATCTCCGCCAACATTTCAGCGGTTTTAATCGCCGTCCCGCTGGGGGCATCGGCTTTTTGGTTGTGGTGGAGTTCGATGATTTCCACATGGTCGAAATATTTGGCGGCTTCCATGGCGGCCCGTTGCATCAGGATCACGCCGATGGAAAAGTTGGGGGCAATAATCACCCCAGTGCTGGCTTTTTCCGCAAAGGCCGCGAGGTCGCTGATTTGCTCCGGTGTCAGGCCCGTTGTGCCGACCACCGGCCGCACCCCATAGGCGATCGCACTACGGACATTGTCATAAACACCCTTGGGATGGGTAAAGTCCACCATCACCCCCTGCACGGGTTCCTGGGTGGCGAGAACCAGGACACTTTGGAGGTCAGATAGGATGGGAATTTCCAATTCCCCACAACCCGCCACAACCCCCACATCCTGGCCAATTAATCCAGGGCTGCGATCCACCGCCCCCACCAGGTGCATGCCTTCGGCCGCGGCCACAGCCTTCACCACTTCGCGGCCCATTTTGCCCGCCGCCCCATTGATTACAACGGGGATTGATCCTTCCGAGGTCATAGGTTTACCAGTGCAACAAAATTTACTCCCCATTGTACAGGGGAGTGGGGAGTGCCGTAGGGGCGAAAAATTTTTCGCCCCCACACCGATCAATTAAAGCAACGAGTACCCGACGGCGGAAATCACCCGACCATGCCTGCAAGGCAGAACCCCTAGGCCAAAAGAGATTTCCATTTCTGCCTTCTACCTTCATCCTTCTGCCTTCATCCTTCATCCTTCTGCCCTGGAGTACTAGCTGTGAATGCGCGGCTCCGGGTGAAGAGTGCTGAGAATCTCACTTTCGGCGATCGCCAACTCCTCCAATCGTCTAGCCACCTGCTCCCGGTCAAAATAGGTATCGGCTAAGACCCAATAGGCCCCATAATGGCGGGCTTCCGAGGCCATGAGGCTGCGGTAGAATTTGGCCAATTCGGGATCGGGGCAATGTTCCCCAATCAGCCCCAGGCGTTCATGGGAACGGGCTTCAATTAAACAGGAAATTAACAGGAAATCTAGCATCCGTTCCGGCTCTTGGCGACGGATCAAGGCCCGCAAGGCTGCACCGTAGGGCGGGGCATTGAGGGGGGCGAGGGGAATGCCGCGACGATCGAGCCATTGGTTGACGAGGGTGAAATGTTCTAATTCTTCCTGGGCGATCGCCGTCAACTTATCCACCAAGGCCCGACTGGAGGGGTAGCGAAACATTAAATTTAAGGCCGCTGCCGCCGCTTTGCGTTCACAATGGGAGTGGTCAAGGAGGATGATGTCGAGGTTGGCGATCGCTTGATCGAGCCACGCTGTCGAAGTGGGCTGTTGAAGAATATTAATGGTGGTCACTGGCCGCCGTGCTCTCAGGGAATCTACAGGTTGTTAATTTAAGCGATGGATCGGGTTTTTTTACGGAAAACCTGAGCTAAACACCGCAAGTTTTAAAGGGTGAGCCGCTGGCGTTAGAGCCAGAAACCCAGGAGTTGACTAGAATGGAGATCTGAGTCGTCCAGGGTTTTCCAGTCCCCAACCAGGGTTTTCTCCCTCGGTTTCACTTTATCCCTCAAAACGAGGTTTAATGTCACTTTCTATGAATCGTCGCATATTTGTTGGAGATGTTCATGGCCACTACGATGCGTTAATGATCCTGTTGGAGGCGATCGCCCCTAGCCGGGGGGATCAGGTCTACTTTGTCGGGGATTTGATTGATCGCGGCCCCAAGAGTGCTCAAGTGGTGGAATTGGTGAAAAGTCATGGCTACCATTGCCTGCTAGGGAACCATGAGCAAATGGTCTTGGATGTCATCGATGGCCCCCATAGCCAGGAGCATTGCCGTCAAGCTTGGCTCTATAGTGGCGGTCAAACCACATTGAATAGTTATGGCAAGGGCAGTATTACCCCGGAACATCTCGCCTGGATGCGATCGCTCCCCACCCACCTCGATTTAGGGGATGTGTGGCTCGTTCATGCGGGCATCGACCCCCGGATGCCCCTGGAGCAACAAACCGCCGAGCAATTCTGCTGGATTCGCGATGAATTCCACAGCATGCAACAGCCTTTCTTCAAAGATAAATTAATCATCACCGGCCACACGATCACCTTCACCCTCCCCGGTGTGATGCCAGGGAAACTCGCCCAAGGCCCCGGCTGGCTGGATATCGACACCGGAGCCTACCACCGCCAAAGCGGTTGGCTCACCGGCTTAGATTTAACCCGTAAACGGGTCTACCAAGTCAACTGTCGCCAAAACCGCCTCCGGACGCTGGATCTGGCCGATGCCGTCACCCGCATCAACCCCGCCCGCATCTTCCCCCGCCGCATGGTCAGCCGTTAAACTTGCCCTCTTGGGATAGCAAGGGTGTGCCATTTTCCGTCGTAGGGGGGTTGACCCGTTGTGCATTGTCGCAATCGGCAATACTGGTTTGGTTTTCCCGGCGAATCCGGCAGATTAGATAGGCATCATAGGGGTTATTTTTTTCCCCATGGCGCGATCGCGGCCCCCGCCATTGGGCATCCCAGCGCAGTTGATAGGTATTGGGTTGATCCAGTTGGGGAGAGGCGATCGCCGTCACCTGCCAAAAATCATCCTCTGGAAGCCGCTCCCATTCAGCCCGCTCTAAAGCTGGTTCCACAAACTCCGGCATTTGATGAGCGGTGTGATAGAGGCCCTGGAGCCACCGCTCCATTGTGCCCCAATCTTGATTGCTCAATTGCAGCTCAATGGCAGGGCGAAGTTGACCCAATAATGGCATACTGCGAGGCGATACCAAGGGGCCTAAATCCACTTGCCGCACAAACATACTCTCACCAAAATCATCCACAAATAAACTGGGATACATCACCAACCAACCTTGCAAAATAAAGAAAAACTGAATCCAGCAGGTGAGCAAAATTTGACTGCCAAACAGAATAACTAAAAACTGACGGGATTCTTGTTTGGGCAAATGCCAATGAAAATCCGGATCCACCGCATAGGGAATAATGGCTAAACTGGCGGCAAGGGGCAACCAGGTCAGGAGTAGAACTTGAACATCAACTTTGATTAAGTCATGGATGAAGAGGCAAATGAGGGCGGCGGTGAGCCAGGGAGTCCAGGGCCAGGACTTTTCTAGGCCAACCCAAGTCAGGCCAATGGAAATACAGACAAAGCTGGTATAGGCAAGAACGTCACGCAAAAAACCTTGGGAAAATACCGAAGTGATAAAAAAAAGGATGGCTAAACCGTTGAAGGTTTGCCATGAGTTAAACTGGGTGGGCTTGACTAGGTTTAATAAATAGCTGAAAAATTTAAGCATCGTTAAGTATAGTATTGTAATACTGCGATCAATATTACCAATAAAATCGCGCTGTTACTAGCAGCATTTGCCCAAAAGATAGCCGTGACTTTTTCGGGATCCGTATAGGTGACAGCAGCCACCAATCGCTGCCGAAATTCTTGGCGTTCTTCTGGTGTGTTCAGTTCTGGCCACTCACTGAAAATTATTTCTAAAAAGTCTAAACCTTTGAATTCAACAAAGCAGACCAGAAAAAACAGGAACAGTAACAAGAGGACAATGACAAAATTAAACAGGGTTTCGTTTTCAATGTTATAAAATCGTCCCAAAAAGATATAACTGATCAGTTGTAACTTGAACTTCGGTGGCAGAAATGCTTGCATCGTAAACCCAAAAAGCCAGACGGCGATCGCCGACAGTAGGTTAATGGCTGCTGAATACTGAACACACTCCCGATGGGTGAGCAGGAGTTGCCGGGAAAAGATATAGGCTTCGATCGCAATGCTGAACAGCAACGCCAGCGTTTGAAAGATGATAATCGGAATCGGGATTACACCCCAGGTGAAAATCTCAGCCATGGAGAGGGCAATAGCTAAAGTTAGATGAACGAACCGCAACTTTTATGAAGGTTTGGCCGTAATCGCGTTCACGTTAACAGCCTAACGCTACCTTTAGATCATATACCCCACCTGAGTCAAAGCCATGCGAGTTTTTCACCGGCGACCTTCTTCTCCTACGGTTCCCACTGAAGCGACTACTCGTGATCGTATTCTTCAAGCCGCCTTAAAGCTTTTTGCCCGCCAAGGCTATGAAGGCACGACCACCAAAGATTTAGCCCTAGCGGCAGGTGTAGCAGAGGGGACTTTATTCCGTCACTTTAGTAACAAAAAGGCAATTTTAATTGAAGTTGCCACCAAAGGCTGGGTGGAAATTCTCACGGATCTACTCACAGAATTGAGCGAGATGGGCAGTTATAAAGCCGTGGCCCAGGTAATGCGGCGGCGCATGTTGCGGATGGCGGAAAGTAGCGACCTGATGCGGGTTTGTTTCATGGAGGCGCAATTTCATCCCGAACTGCGCGATCGCATTCAAACCGATGTGATTGTCAAAATGACCGATGTCGCGGAGGCTTTCTTTGAAACCGCGATGGATAAGGGTATTTACCGACGGATGGATCCCCGCATTGTGGCCCGTGTCTTTCTCGGCATGTTTGCCGTGGCGGGTTTTTCTGATCAAACGATTATGGAACCCAACGCCTCCCCCCAAGCCATGAAGGAAATGGCGGAAGGGTTGGCGGATATTTTCCTCAATGGGGTGTTAGCGCCGTAGAGAGGCGGGGCGGGGCGAAAAATTTTTCGCCCCTACGGATTTAGGTGATGTCGTCGGGACTGACCCATTCATCCTCGGATGTACCGTAGCCGATGTAGTGGACGAAATATTCGCCATCATTGGCTTTGCGGATCACGGCGGAATACCATTCCTCCTCATCCCCATCCCAGACCTTCACGGTTTGCCCCACGGCATAGCCATGGTCATCAATGGGGCCGAAGTCCCGCGATCGCACATCCCCCGCATCGACCCAATCATCTTCATCACTGCCATAGCCCTCATAG
>RECT01000042.1 GCA_007693875.1 Spirulina sp. DLM2.Bin59 | reverse complement strand
CAACTGCTGATAAAGGCTGCTCGTGGCGCATTTCATGGCACCAATAATGATGAAGTGAGGGGGGTTCAGCATAGGGGGTGATCAATCCAGGGCATTCCCTAGGGTAATTGATCCCGGCGCAATTGGCCGGATTGTAGCTATTTTGTCCACCTAGCTTAGGGTTCTGGGGGGATCGTCTTCACAAAACTACCCACCGTTGCCAAGAGTTTATCCGCATTAAAGGGCTTGGTTAAATACTCCGTGGCCCCCGCTAACCGACCCTGCACCTTATCAAAAGCGCCATCACGGGCGGTGAGCATAATAATCGGCAGGGCCTGGAATTGGGGCAAACTCCGCACCGTGCGGCAAAGTTCCAGACCATCAACCCCTGGCATCGTCACATCCAAGAGGAGCAGATCAATATGTTGGTGGTAAATCGAGGATAGGGCATCTACCGCATTATCCGCGAGTAGGACATTGTATTTCTCGTTCAGGGTTTGCTCTATGAGTTTGCGCATGACGGGACTGTCGTCAACGGCGAGGATCGTTGGGAGTTGAGGGGATATTACGGACATAAGGAGGTCTCCGCCTTGCAAAGCAGTCTCAAAGAAATGAAAACAGCGATCATGAATAGGTCTCTCTTTCCATTGTTTCTGACTCAGGAGCGTTTGGGGCGATTTCCCAGGAATTCACAACAATACTTTAAGCATTGATCCGGCGAACTTCAATAACTGTGCCCCGGAAGTTATAGGTGGGGCCATCCAGTTCAATGGGTGTGCCGATTTTAATCTGGCTTTGGTTGAGTACGGGGCCGCCGTCGGTAATTTGAGCATTGCCGGTGAGGGTGATCAGGAAATCGCTGTTAAAGCTGGTTTCGGTGCGGGGTTCCGGGCGGGCGGCGACGGTGCCATCGGGTTGAGGGACGGCCATTTGCCGTTCAATGGGTTCGATATTGGCAATGGCGATCGCCCCACTGGGTTGGTTGCGCACAATAATCGTCGTCGTGCCCCGCTCTTCAAAATCAGCTAACAGGGCTTGGGGATTCCGCACACTCAACCCCCGGACTAACACATCAAATTCAATGGGCTGGGTGCTGGTTTGGGCGAGGGAGCCAGTGGTGCCGGGAAAGATAAAAATCCCCACCACCACGAGCACCATAATCAGGGCCGCACCAAGGTCAAGAATACTGAGCTTGCCAAACAACCGTCCTTTTGAGTCTAAAATCGCCATAACCCACCGAAAAACTCTAGCGTTTTTGATTGTACTGTGGGAGGGCAACCCAGAGAAGGGGAACTCATCCTCTATCCTGAACATAGCAACCCCTGAATAAGCATCGTGGTTAATCGTCGTTCCTTTTTACTGGGCAGCAGTGCCCTTGCCCTTGCGCCCCTGCTGACGGCCTGCGGTGCCAATGGCGAAAAACTGCAAATTCGGGCTTTAAATCAATCGATTCCCCCCCAACTGCTGCGGGAATTTGAGCCGGGTGCAGCGATTCGACCGGCGGCTACCCTGAAGGATCTACTGGAACTGCTCCAACGGTGGCAACGGGAACCGGAGCCAATTTCGGGCCGGTGGGATTGGGTTCCCTTTGTGAATCGGGGCACGCCGGCCTTGGCGGATTTAGTCACCTTGGGGGATAGTTGGCTGGCGATCGCCATTCGGGCCAACCTGATCCAACCCTTGGAATTAACCACCCTCCCCCACTGGCCCCAACTGCCCCGCCGCTGGCAGGATCTGGGGAGGCGCGATCGCCAAGGTTTCCCCACCACTGACCCCCAAGCTCCCCTCTGGGGTGCGCCCTACCGCTGGGGCACGACGATGATTGTTTACCGCGAGGATGTATTTCAATCCCTCGGGTGGCGGCCCCAGGATTGGGCCGATCTGTGGCGGCCGGAACTGCGCGATCGCCTCTCCATGGTGGATCAACCCCGGGAGATCATCGGGTTAACGCTGAAAAAATTGGGGGAATCCTACAACAGTTGGGATCTAGCCGCCATTGCCAATCTGGAAACGGAGCTGGCAGCCCTTGCCCCCCAAGTCCGCTACTACAGTAACCATCAATACCTCCACCCCCTGGCCATTAAAGAAACCTGGGCCGCTGTGGGTTGGTCTACGGACATCCTGCCGGCGTTGCAGAACTACCCCCAATTTCGCGCCGTTGTTCCCCCATCAGGGACAGCCCTCTGGGCGGATCTGTGGGTGGCTCCCCAGGGCCGCCAGCTTGATCGCCGTGCCCAGGACTGGATCGATTTCTGTTGGCAGGGGCGATCGGCACAGAATATCTCCCTCTTTACCCAAGGGGCCGCCCCCACCATGCTCAATCTGCCCCGTGACCAATGGCTCCCAGATTTACAAACCAACGCCGCTCAATTCCCCCCCACAGAAATCCTCAACCGCAGCGAATTTCTCAAGCCTCTGCCCCAAGCTGCTCAGTTGCAATATGATACATTGTGGCGTAAGCTGCGCTCCCCTCAGCCCCTCTAGCATTAGAAACCCATGGCCTTTATTGACCCCCGCACCGAATTTGCATTCAAGCGTATTTTTGGTTCTGCCAAAAGTGCGGATTTGATTGTCAGCCTGCTCAATGCCCTGCTTTATGAGAGTCAGCCGGTGATTGAATCCACAACGGTGCGCGATCCCTACCTGACGGTGCAGTTGCCAGGGGTGCAGCATACGCCCCTCACGGTGCGGGCCAAGGTCAACGGCGGCACCGCCTGCGTCATTGAATTGCAGGTGTTAAACCTACCCACCTTGGGGAAACGGGTTTTATACAATGCAGCGAAAAGCTACGGGTTTCAGATTAGCCGTGAAGAAGTGCAGCGGGACATTAACCCCTTGGTGGCGTTAAATATTCTCGATTTCACGATGTTTGAACAGCAGCCCGAGGTGATTTCACGGTTCACGCTGCAAGAAGTAGAAAAGGGGTTTGAATATCCCAATAATGAGCTGGCTTTGGTGTTTGTGGAGTTGCCCAAATTCAATAAAAAGTTGGCGGAACTCGAAACCATGGCAGATTTTTGGATTTATTTCATCCAAAATGCTGCGAAGTTAGAAACAATCCCCGAACCCCTGCGCCAAGTCCCAGAAATGCGCCAAGCCTTTGCCCTGGCTCGGGAGGAAACCCTCAATCGCGAAGAGTTTGATATTTTACAACAGCAGCTATTTTTCATTTCCGATCAGCGGCGATCGCTCACCTTTGGCCGGGAAGAAGGCCTCAAGGAAGGGGTAGAAATGGGCAAAGTCCAAGGGGTGCGCGAAGGGGTAGAACAGGGCCGCGAATTGGGCATCCAAGAGGGCATCCAAGTGGGGCGAGATGAAGGGTACAAAGAAGGGATCCGCCAGGGGAAAAACCAAGGCATCCAGGTGGGTCGCCAAGAGGGGATTCAACAGGGACAATTGGGCATCATCCAACGGTTGCTCACCCGACGGTTTGGTAAGTTGGAGCCGGATGTCCAGGCAAAACTGAAGGCCCTTTCCGGGGAACAGTTGGAAGCCCTTGCGGAAGCGGCCTGGGATTTTATTACGGATCTGGAATTGCGGGAATGGCTCAATACCAACAGTTAGCTGTCAGCAAGGGCTAGCAGGGGGCAATGCTCTGCAGTATTCGCCCTAAATATTGCCCTGTATAGGAATCCTCACATTGGGCCAGGGTTTCCGGTGTGCCCATGGCCACAATTTGCCCGCCGCGATCGCCCCCCTCTGGCCCCAAATCAATCAACCAATCCGCACAGCGAATCACATCTAAATTGTGCTCAATGACTAACACCGAATTGCCCTTATCCACCAACCGCTGCAACACATTCAGCAAATGGTGAACATCGTAGAAGGATAGCCCCGTGGTCGGTTCATCAATGAGATAGAGGGTTTTGCCCGTGGCCCGGCGGGAAAGCTCCGAGGCTAACTTGACCCGCTGGGCTTCCCCCCCCGATAAGGTGGGGGCCGGTTGCCCTAATTTCACATAGCCTAAACCCACATCTATCAAGGTTTGTAACCGTGTTGCCGCCTTGGGAATTTTCTCAAACACCCCCAAAGCCTCCTCCACCGTCATTGCCAACACATCGGCAATGGAATGGCCCTTATACTTCACCTGTAACGTTTCCCGGTTGTACCGCGCCCCTTTGCAGACATCGCACTGCACATAGACATCGGGCAAAAAATTCATCTCAATCACATTCACCCCCTGCCCCCCACAGGCTTCACACCGCCCCCCTTTAACGTTGAAGGAAAATTGCCCCGGTTTATAGCCCCTTGCTTTGGCTTCGAGGGTTTCGGCAAAGATGGCGCGGATTGAGTCGAAAATGCCGGTGTAGGTGGCGGGGTTGGAGCGGGGGGTGCGGCCGATGGGGGATTGATCAATGACAATCACCTTATCGACGGCGTTTAGGCCTTCTAAATCGCCTAAATGGGCCGGGAAGGGGGTTTTTTTCGTGAAATGGTGCTGGAGGGCGGGGTAGAGTAGTTCGTTCACTAGGGTCGATTTTCCCGATCCCGATACGCCGGTCACTGCTACCAGTTTCCCCAGGGGAATTTCCAGATCAAAATGTTGGAGGTTGTTGTGGTGACAATCCCGGAGGAGGAGGCGGCGGCTGTTGCCTTTGCGCCGCTCTGGGGGGGTTTCAATCCGTCGTCGGCCCGATAGGTAGGCTCCGGTGATGGAATCGGGGGCGGTGAGCAGGGTTTCCAGATCCCCGGCGCAAACAATTTCCCCCCCATGGACTCCCGCTTTGGGGCCAATATCAACAATGTGATCAGCGGCGCGGATCGTGTCTTCATCATGCTCGACGACAATTAAGGTGTTGCCCAAATCCCGCAGTTTTTTGAGGGTGGCGAGGAGGCGATCGTTATCCCGTTGGTGGAGGCCGATGCTGGGTTCATCGAGGACGTAGAGCACGCCGGTTAGGCCCGAACCAATTTGGGTGGCGAGGCGGATCCGTTGGGCTTCTCCCCCCGATAGGGTCATGGCGGCCCGATCAAGGGTGAGGTAGTCTAAGCCCACATCGAGGAGGAATTGAAGGCGATCGCCGATTTCCTTTAACGCTAACTTGCCGATGGCCGCCTGGCGGGGGGTGAGGTTGAGGCTGTTGAGGCGATCGCGGGCAATGCGGATCGGGACGGTGGTTAAATCAGTGATTTTATATTGCCCTAAACGAACCGCAAGGGCCTCCGGTTTGAGCCGTTGGCCGTGGCAAACTTCGCAGGTTTGAAAGACAATATATTGCTCTAATTTTTGTTTATAGGCTTCGGAATTTGTATCCGCATAGCTGCGATCCAGCATCGCTAAAACGCCGATAAATTTGCGCTGATACCCCGCCCCCCGATAGGGATCCGCCTGCATCACAATCGGCTCTTTGGCTCCGTAGAGGAGGATGTGCTGCTGTTCAGCAGTAAGGCGGTTCCAGGGGGTTTGTAGTTCAAAACCGTGGGCTTCCCCTAGACTGTGGAGGAGGGAAATATAGTAGGCGTTTTCTTTATCCGACCAGGGGGCGATCGCACTATACAAAGGCTGGCTCGGATCGGGAATGATCAACTCCGGTGCAAATGTCCGTAAACTGCCGATGCCGTGGCAATGGGGACAGGCCCCATGGGGGGAATTGAAGGAAAATAGGCGGGGCGAAAGTTCATCCATCACCGCCCCATGGTCAGGACAGGCAAAGTTTTCCGAGAAAATCAATTCCTGATCATCGGTGGCAATAATTGCTGTCCCTTCCGCCTGTTTTAAGGCAGTGCTGAGGGAATCGGCTAAACGCTCCTCTAACCCCTCTTTTTTGATCAGGCGATCCACAACAATTTCAATCTGATGACTGTGGTTTTTCTTCAGATCAATGGCATCGCTGAGTTCACGAATTTCGCCATTAATCCGCACCCGCACAAACCCCTCACTGGCAAGACTGGAAAGGAGTTTTTTATGGGTTCCCTTTTTCCCCTTGACAACAGGGGCAAGAATTTGAAAGCGGGTGCGATCGGGCAAGTTCATCACCTGATCACACATCTCATCAATGGTTTGGGGGGCAATGCTGCGATCACACTGGGGGCAATGGGGCGCACCGGCCCGGCCAAACAGAAGGCGCAAATAATCATAAATTTCCGTCACCGTGCCGACGGTGGAGCGGGGATTGTGGGAGGTGGATTTTTGATCAATGGAAATGGCGGGACTCAGCCCCTCGATCGCATCCACGTCCGGTTTATCCAACTGGCCCAAAAATTGCCGCGCATAGGCGCTGAGGGATTCCACATAACGCCGTTGCCCTTCCGCGAAAATGGTATCAAAGGCCAGGGAAGATTTCCCCGAACCGGAGACACCGGTAAAGACAATGAGGCGATCGCGGGGCAAATCCAGGTCAATATTCTTTAAATTATGTTGCCGCGCCCCCCGAATCCGAATCCAATCACGGCGTTGGCGCAAGCCTGCCGTAGGCAGATCGGCAAGGGTGGGGAGAGCATCAGAAAGGTTGATCGGCATGGGGGTGCGGCGTTAACAGTCCTTAACGATTCTAGCCTTCCCTTGGTTTTTCCTCCATGGGGATTTTTTGCAAGGAATCGGCCCGTCGCTCCTGCTCCCTCACCCGAAATCCCTCTGCCAAGTGGGGACTTTCAGTCTGGCTCCCCTACCCTGTGGGAAGCAAGCTACGCCCTTTTTGGGAGAAGG
>RECT01000226.1 GCA_007693875.1 Spirulina sp. DLM2.Bin59 | reverse complement strand
GGGAAGGTTGGGCTGGGGGAATGGTGGGGGCAAGGGCGGCGGGGAGCAGGCCGAGGAGGGCAACTTCTAACCAAAGGCGGGGTTGGGTGGATTGTTTGATCTGGATTTCGCTGGTTTTGAGGGCCTGCTGACTTTGGAGGATTGTGGCGGTTTGCCAAGATTGGGCTTCGACTTTGAGGGCTTCCCAGGTGGGGGCGGTGACGGCGATGAGATCATTGCGTTGGGGGGCGGTTTTGGCGATCAGGAGGTTGAGGTAAAACGTGGTGAGGTTTTGCAACAGGATCAGGGGTTCCCGACCGCGATCCAACAGATGGCGACATTGGGAGAGGATTGCTTCGGGATCGCCGTTGCGGATTGCTTCAATGAGGGTGAGCAAATCTTTTTCAGGAACAGCCCCCACCAAATCCCAAACATTTTCGGTGCTAATTTCCCCATCATTGAGGCTGAGTTGATCCAGTAAGCTTTCCGCATCCCGTAGCCCGCCGTTGGCAATTTGGGCCACGAGGGTAAGGGCATCGGGGGCGATCGCAATCCCTTCTAGTTTGGCAATCTCCCCCAAATGCCCCACCATCGCATCCAGGGGAATGCGGCGAAAATCAAACCGTTGGCAACGGGAAATAATCGTATTTAAAACCCTTTGGGGATCCGTAGTGGCGAGGATAAAAACCACCCGGGGCGGCGGTTCTTCTAAGGTTTTCAACAACGCATTAAATGCCGCCACACTGAGCATATGGCATTCATCGATCGCATACACTTTGTAACGACATTGCACCGGGGCAAATTGCGCTCGTTCAATAATTTCGCGGATATTATCCACGCCGGTATTACTGGCCGCGTCAATTTCAATAATATCCATGGCAATGCCACGGGTGATTTCGGTACAGGTTTGGCAATGGCCGCAGGGGGTGGCGGTGGGTTTGCCGGCGGTGAGGCAATTGAGGGATTTCGCTAAAATCCGCGCTGAGGAGGTTTTCCCCGTTCCCCTCGGGCCGGTGAACAGATAGGCCGGCGCAATGCGATCGCTCTCCAGGGCATGGGTTAACGTCTGGGCGATCGCCCCCTGCCCCACCAATTCCCCAAAGGTTTGGGGGCGGTATTTATGATGGAGGGGTTCATAGGGCATGGTTCACACAGGGGATCGCTGGGTTATTATCCCCCAAAAATTGGCATCAGGAGAGCAACCGGCCAAAGGGGAGAAACCCCCTTAGCCTCCGATTATTTTAGACCCTATGTACTATTTAGCCAAGGGATGCGCCGGCATCACAGCCACCACAGCGGCCCCGCACCGTCAATTCATAGCTCGTCACCTGTAAATCAGGGGGAATTTTGTTGAGATCGAGGCGATCGCCCAACAAATCCCAAGGCAGATCAACAATCGCGCCACAGTCAGTACAAACAAAATGGTGATGGGGCTGCACATTGGCATCGTAGCGCGTCACCCCTTCATCTAACAGCACCTCCCGCACTAGCCCCACCTCCCGCAACACCGTCAACGCCGTGTAGACGCTGGCTTTGGAAGCAATGGGCAACTCCTCATTGATCGCTTCGAGGATCTGGTCTACGGTAGGATGATCAGTGCGATCGAGCAAGTTGCCATACACCGCAAACCGTTGGGGCGTAATCCGTAGCCCACGGGTTTTGAGGCGATCGCGAATTTCTGTTACCACTGCTTTAGAAACCATAGCCCTAGGGATGGGTCTTGCGGCTGCAAAGACAAAAAGATTATCATAGATAACCCCTATTATAGCCCGACAATCTTAAATCAGAATAAATCTTAGAATCTCTTTAGAATCTTCTAAGATTTATTCTTAATTGAGACCAGGTTCAACCCATGATCCGGCAATCCCCCACCGGAAATTTCCCCCCATCCCCTAGCGATAGGCATAACCTTTGGGCTAAGATAGCGGGGAAAAATACCCGAATCTGGGGCTGTGGCTCAGTTGGATAGAGCAAGCGCCTCCTAAGCGCTAGGCCGCCGGTTCAAATCCGGCCAGTCCCGTTGCAAAATCAAGCCATTAGGCCGTGAGGCGTTGGCGCAGCCTCAGCTTTGCCCATGCCATCACACATTGCCCCGAGGGCCTAGCTACTCTGCGGGCATAACCATCGCCTCCGATTCCGTCTTCGCCGCCTTCGTCGTGGCCAGTTTCTTCACCTCTTCATCAATGAAAAACATCCCCTGACCATCAGTACCAATCAGCTTAATTTTGTCCAGGATACTCTTAAACAAAAACTCCTCTTGATGCTGTTCCGCCACATACCATTGGAGAAATTGCAGCGTCGAGTAATCCGGTTCCGTGTTGGCAATGTGGACTAGATGATTGATTTTTTGGGTGATGACTTGTTCATGGGCGTAGATCTTTTCAAAAAGCTCCGTTACTGAATTAAACTGCGTCGGCGGCGCCTCGACTTGCCCCAGGACTGCCAAGGAGCCGGTTTCATGGAGGTAATTTAACAAGCGCCGCATGTGCATCATTTCTTCATCGGCGTGCTGATTAAGAAAGAGAGCGCAACCATCAAGAGCTTTATGCACACACCAAGAACTCATCTGGAGATAGAGATGGGAAGAGTAAATCTCCAGGTTGATTTGATGGTTAAGTTGATCGATCAGATTTTGGGAAAGCATAGTGACTCTGTAAATAGGAATTGTTCTCAATAGTCCCTTGGATTTAACCAAAACGTACTGGCTTCACAAATATTTTATGATCTTTAGCGGGGATGGGGGGCGCGATCGCCCTTTCGCACCCCCCCCAGGGGAAGAATCTCACCATCAGTTCTGCACCACAGAATTTGCTAGGATACCCCTTAGCTTTGGGGAAGAGCGCCAATATTTCACGCCGCCTCCCCGCCCTTCACGCCCTTTTACTATGAAACTCCGTAACCTGTTCCGGGATTTAAGACGGTGGTATGTGGGAACCCCTGACCGAGCCTTAGATGAAGCCTATCAAGGGGCGTTACGGATTAAGGCCATTGAAGACGAGCATTTTCAGGGGGAACCGGTGAGTGCCGAAGCAGGGCCGGACTATTGCGATCGCGTTTTAACCTACTTTGAGTCCGAGGTCAAAAACCAGATCCGCACCATCAACCTGCGGTTGGCGGAGTTTCGGGCCACCCGTCAGGTGGTGGGCCCGGGGGATTCCCTGGGGGAAACAGCACAGGCTGGCATCATCATTGATAAGCTCAATTTTATTGACGAGATCCTCAAGCATTATCAACCCATTGCCCCATCGGAGCGCAAAAAAGCCCTCTCCCTGATTCCCGTTGATCCCAAAAATACCGCCGCTGTCCCCCAAAAACCGCCCAAAAAACCCTCGCTCCCAACCCCTACCAAGGATAAACTGGCCAGTGCTGGTTCCAAAACCGGAGCCGTCCCCCGCTCCATCCTCAACACCTTCAGCCGGGTAAAACGGGAACTGGATCCCCAGTCCCTCGGATCTGAAGGGGAGGTGGTCAAAAAGTTTCGCCAAGCCCGCGATCGCACGGCGATCGCCGTTAAATTCCTCCTGCTCCTGATCATCGTTCCCCTCCTCACCCACCAACTCAGCAAAACCTTCATCATTGAACCCTTGATTGAACGGCAATTTTTCACCACTGAAAGTGAAATCGTCTTTCTCAACCAAGACCTCCAGGAAGAAGCATTTAGGGAACTGGAGCACTATGAAAAAACCTTGAGATTCACAGCGATGCTCGGTTTAACACCAGAGCTTTCAGAGCGGGAGGTGGAAACCAAACTGAAAGAAAAAGCCGATGAGTTGGCAGAAAACTATCGTCAAATTGGGGCGAGTTCCGTCTCCAATGTTTTTGCTGATCTTTGCTCACTTTTTGCCTTTGGTTGGGTGATTGTGATCAGCCGTCGGGAAATTCAAATCCTCAAGGATTTCATTGATGAAATTATTTATGGCTTGAGTGATTCAGCCAAGGCCTTTTTAATTATCCTCTTCACCGATATGTTTGTGGGATTCCACTCTCCCCACGGTTGGGAGGTGATTCTAGAAGGGGTTTCTCGCCATTTTGGTTTACCGGAAAGCCGCGATTTTAACTTTCTCTTTATTGCAACATTTCCAGTGATCCTCGATACAGTGTTGAAATATTGGATTTTCCGCTACCTTAACCGCATTTCACCCTCAGCCGTGGCTACCTATAAAACCATGAATGAGTAACTTGATCTATGCAATCAACGATGGCTGAATTTTATGGCTGACTTTCTCTTGTTCATGCAACATGGTTGGGCGGATCAGGCCCAAGCAATAGCGGGCCTAGGGAGGCAATTGGCCCCCGATGGGGTGGTGGTGGCTCCGGATTTGGGCTGGTGGCGAACTTGGTGGCGGATGGAGCCGTTGATCGAGACGGTGGAGCGGGAGGCGATCGCCCTCCAGTCCCAATACCCCGATTTACCTTGGCGGCTGGTGGGCCATTCCATGGGGGGGCTGATTTGGTTGGAGTTATTAGACCGCCATCGGGATTGGTGGCCCAGGGTGCATTCTCTCGTTTTAATCGCCTCCCCCGTGGGCGGGGCAGATTTGGGGCGCATGCTCGATCCCTTGGGTTGGGGGGTGGGGATTGCGCGGGATTTGGGGCGAAACCGGCGGGATTTGGCGGCCCGGATCGCCGCAGCGATGCCGACGTTGGTGATTGCTGGGGATATTGATGGGGGCAGTGATGGCACGGTGTTGGTGCAGACGACCCGCTGTGATTTTGCCCAGTTTGTGACGCTACCCTACAGTCATCCGGCGTTGAAAAATCACCCGGCGTTAATTCCCGTGATTCAGCAATTTTGGGCGGATCCCCAGCCAGGGCCGCCACCGGAACCGGGTTTAATCGGGGCGATTTGCGATCGCCTCCGCCAAGTTCCCGGCATCACCGATGCCCATCCCCGTGATCTCCCCAAAGCCGTTCCCCTTTGTCACTTTCCCGATGGCACTACGGTGCGCACCTGGCGCAATCCTTGGGGGGTGCTCCATGTGTTTGTGGTGGATGCTGTGGGCATTTGTCACTATGGCGGCTTTGTGGGGGTGGCGGATCGTTCTGGTTTGGCAGCAGCATTAACAGAACTTCAGGAATCCCCCTAACCCCAAAGTCAAAAAATGTTAAAATTCTTAACAAAGGAATTACTCAAAAATGGAATGCGCCACTAGTGCGCTATTGGTATTGTCATGATTCGACCTGCTTCTTGGTCAGGGCTGTGGAAAAAACGTCGTCTTTGGATTGGTCTAGGCTTTGGCCTGTTAATCGCGGGGGCTAGCTTCCGGCTATTGGCACAAAATCCAGCTCATGAGGAGGATAGCCCCGCCATTGCCCAAACGGGGGAAGCAACCCCCGTCACCCTTGTGGCCGCCGAATTAACCACGATTCAAGAGGGGTTCAAGGCTACGGGAACTGTAATCGCAACGGAAATGTTGCCTGTCACTGCCCAAGCAACGGGGCTACAGATTCAAACCATCCTGGTGGATGAAGGACAGTCCGTTCTCGGTGGCCAAGTTCTGGCGCGGCTCAATGGGAGCCTGCTCCAGGCGCAATTGACCCAAGCTCAGGCCAGCGTTGCCCAAGCGGAGGCGCGGGTGGCGGAGTTGCGCGCTGGGAGCCGGCCGGAAGAATTAAACCGTGCTGAGGAGGGGGTCAAGATTGCCACCGCTGGGGTTGCCCAGGCCCAATCGGATTTGGAGTTAATCCAAAAACGGGTGCAACGGAATCAAACCCTGGAGGCGGAGGGGGCGATCGCCCGCGATCGCCTCGATGAAATCCTCAACCAAGCCCGGATTCAGGAGGCCAACCTGCAACAGGCGAAAGCCCGGTTAGCAGAAGCCCAATCCCAACTGACGCAACTGCGCCAAGGCCCTCGCACTGAGGTAATCACCCAAGCGGAAGCCCAACTTCAGCAGGCCCGGGGGCAAGTGCAATTGATCGTCGCCCAACTGCAACAAACCCAAGTGATCGCCCCCGCCAGCGGTACGATCGCCACCCGCAACGCCCGGATTGGGGCAATGAGCAACGCCTCAGAACCGCTGTTTACCATTATTCAAGGGGGGCAGTTGGAACTGGAATTAATGATTCCAGAAACCCAGTTACGGGAAGTGCAGCCGGGGCAGGTGGTGCAGATCACCGCCGAAAATAACCCTGATTTGAGCCTCAATGGTCAGGTGCGGACGATTAACCCGGTGGTGAATGATCAATCTCGTCAGGCGACGGTGAATGTAATGCTGCCCGCTAACAGCAGCTTAAAACCGGGGATGTTTCTCCAGGGGGAAATCATCACCCGCAATACCCAAGGCATCACGATCCCCACGGCGGCTTTGCTCCCGGCAACGGGCCAGCAGGCGGCGGTGTTTGTCCTCCAGGGAGAGAGCCGGGTGCGGCGGCAAACGGTGACGGTGGGGGAATTGTTGGGGGGCGATCGCGTTGAAATTGTCGAAGGGTTAAATCCGGGCGATCGCATCGTCCTCGACGGTGCGCCCTATCTCAAGGATGGGGAACAGGTGGCCGTTCAATCATGAATAAAAGTTGTAGGGGCGAAAAATTTTTCGCCCCCACAAACCCATTGCTCGAAAAATGGGCATTAAATATCCGCCAATCTGCATCTGATCAACTCCCCAGGTAGGATTCGAACCTACGACCAATCGATTAACAGTCGACCGCTCTACCACTGAG
>RECT01000207.1 GCA_007693875.1 Spirulina sp. DLM2.Bin59 | reverse complement strand
TCACGCCCATGGATCGGCCCCCATTACTCCCCCTCTACCGTTTAGAGCATGAGGATGAACTGCCCCGCTTGATCCCCGTGGTGGGGACGTTGCCCCTGACCATGAGCCAAGTGGATGCGATCGCCCCCATCAGTGAAATCGAACCCTTTCGCATTGCCACCATCACCGCCCAAACCCAATGCGTCCCCATTCCCGGCTGGCAAGCGGTACTCAAAGCGGAAGACCCCATCGCCATCCTCTGCCGCACCAGCGATCTCCCCAACCCCCCCGATGGCCCCCTAGAGCAGGTGGTGGTGGTGGTGGATCGGGCCAACCAAGATTGGCACAATCAAGCCTATTGGCTCACCGCTCGGGAAAACCAAGTGGAATTGAGTTGGTTTAGCTCCGCTCCCGATGTCGATATTTTGGGCCAGGTGGTGCTAATCCTCCGGCCGAAGCGGATTCTCGATGAAAATAATCTACTAGAACCATGGCAAATGGACGATTAGTAGGGGCGAAAAATTTTTCGCCCCCCCAATTTTTCGCCCCCCCAGTAAGCCTACTGCAACCCGATTCCCCTGCACCGGAGGATTAGGTTAAACGGTGCAGGAATTGGCGCAGGTATTGACAGCCTAGGGGTGAGGCTGCGGTATTGCCGAGGAGGGGAATCACCTCCGTATCTAGGGCGGGGCGAAACCCCGCAATGGGCCAAATAATATCCGGGCAATGATCCAGATTATAAACCTGGTCTGCCACCACCAATAACGTTGGCCGCACCCAACAGGTTTGCCGCTGGGGCATCACCTGGATCACCTCCGCATAGAGGCGGGCCTGTGGATCTGCCAAGCAGACAATTTGGTGGGCTTGGAGTGTTGAGGAGCGATCTCGATCCATGATCTTAACTGGCCGCCGCCGTCACCTCAGAGGCCACCATTTCCCGGAAGCGGATCACATCATGGCGGGGGTCAGCGGCACTGACCTGTACCCCGAAGCGATCGCCTAAGGCAATGGAGCGGTTAAAGCGATGGGGCAACTCCAAACCCAAATCCTCCAGCAAAATTAACCCCAACTGCTCATCTTCCCGCAGCCAGCGCAGCATCTGCACTTCCCACACCGTATCCGCATGGCGGCGTAAATATTCCAGCGTCCAATAGCGGTTGGTTTGCCGCTCGACAAGGATCGCTTCATGGGCGGAGGCGGTGACGGTGTAGAGAATTTCCTGGACTTGATCCGCCGCGAGGGGCAGGGGGTCGCCCCGTAAAAAGGCCTTGATTTGAAAATGGGTGAGGAGATCGGTATAGCGGCGGATCGGTGAGGTGGCTTGGGTGTACACCGGCAACCCTAAACCGGCGTGGGGGGCAGGGGTTACGCCCATTTCACTGCGGGGCATACAGCGACGCATGGCGCAGAACCGCACCGGCCCAGCGGGCAATTGCATCAGTTCTTCCTCCGAGGGCAGTTCCGGTTGGGGTTGGCCCCGGAAGGGGACGGGAATTTGATGGGCCTGGGCAAACCGCCCGGAGACTTCACCGGCCAGGATCATCATTTCCGCCACCAGTTGGCGCGATCGCGCCTCATAAAGTACCTCTATACTAATTTCTTCCTCGTTCTTCACCTTAATCGAGGATTCCGGCATCCGAATTTCAATGGAGCCTTGGGATTTCCGCCAAACCCGCCGCAGTTGGGCCGCCTGGTTGAGGGCGATAATCTCCGGCTCCGCTTGGATTTCCAACTCCAGCATCTCATCCACATCCATGTAGGTGAGGCGGTAGGTGGGTTTAATCCAACTGGCGTGGATGCTGTAGTCGGCGATCGCCCCCGTCTCATCCAAAACCACCCCAAAGCTCAAGGCATAGCAATGCTCCCCTTGGATCAAGCTCATCGGCCCGGTGGCCAATTCCTTGGGGAACATGGGGATCATCCCCGTGGGCAGATACATCGTCGTACTGCGGCGACGGGCCTCTAAATCCAATTCCCCCCCCAACACCAGGAAACGGGTGGGGTCGGCAATGTGAATCCACAGTTTGGTTTCCCCCGTCGGTAGGGGTTCAATACTCAGGCCGTCGTCGATTTCCTCGGTGCTTTCATCGTCAATAGTGTAAACCTTGAGATGGGTTAAATCAAGGCGGCGATCGCCATCGGCATCGGGGGGGAGAGCGTGTAAACAGGAATGAGCCACATCGAGTACCTTCTGAGGAAACTGGATTGGGGAAGCACTGCGCCGGAGGAACAGGTTTTCATGGGGAGACCACCAGCCAATCCGCACCAAAAGGTCAAAGGCCCCTTCTGGGGTGGTGGGGAGTTGGAGGCTACTGAGCAACTCCTGAGCAGCCTTGTGGGTTTGGTCAGGATAGAGGACAAATTTTTCTAAAGCTTCCAACCGGGGGCGATCGCTTTCTGGCCAGTTTACCGCTTCTCCCCCCAGGGCCGCCGTTAACCGTGCCAAGAAATTGACCCGCTCCGTTTCCCGCTGGGTCGCCATCGTCAGTTGATGCTTTAACTCTTCCACTTGACCGGCGGGGCGGGGTTCATAGACATCGCCTTTCTTTTTAAAATAAATCCGATCATCCGCTAAGAGCAGATGGGCCGCATAGCAGATCGCTGGCTCTTGGTCATCGTAGAGCAGTTGGGCCAGGGTTGCCGGTGTCACCGATTCCCCCGCTTCAATGAGCAATTCCCAAGCCACCTCCAGGCTATCGGGGTCTACATAGGTTTGCACCGTCTCCATAAAGGCGGGGATTTCTGTAGCGGTGTATCCCCCACCAATCTCGTATTCAACCCGTTGGGGCTTCAGGGAATGGGATTGCCCGCGCTCATCAATGACAATCCAGTTTTTTTTGCCCTCAGGGCGATCGACGACCGCTAATTTGCGATCGCCTTGGTTCCTAAACTCGATTAATGTACCTTTCTCCACCCCTTCGCCCTATCCCCATGATCTTTTCCTAGACTATCATAGGCTACGGGACACCCTCCGGGGGAAATCGTTCCGTGCACCATCGGGGCAAAATCAATGTGGAGCAATTTTGCGGCCGATGGTTGAGGGTTCAGGCCCCTTAGTCCGCGTTGACATAGGGGAGCAATGCCACATAGCGGGAGTATTTAATCGCCGTGGTGAGATCCCGTTGCTGTTTAGCGGTGAGGTTCGTGATCCGGCGGGGCAGGATTTTGCCGCGCTCGGTGATGAATTTGCGCAGCAGTTCGGTGTCTTTGTAGTCAATGGGATCACCGGGCTTAATGGGGGAGAGACGTTTGCGGAAATAACTCATGGTTTAAATCGTTCAGTTAGGGATTGCAAAGGTTTTCAGGGCGCGATCGCCCCAGCAAAACAGGAAAAAAAAATGCTATTTCGTTTCTTTATGCACCGTATGCTTATTGCAGTGGGTGCAGAATTTTTTGATTTCCATGCGACCGGTGGTGTTCCGGCGGTTTTTCATCGTCGTATAGCGGGAAACGCCGGGAGAGCGTTTATCGGGGTTCGTGCGGCACTCGGTACATTCCAGAGTGATGATGATTCTAACGCCTTTCTTGCTTGCCATAGTGGTGAGGTTGCCCCTCCATCCTGAATAAAGACACAGCTTACTATCTTTGCATACGTTGCCGTAGTTCTGCAAGTAACCGACCAATCCGCACATCGAGGGAATAGCCCCGCTTGGTTTGGATCATCACCGTATCAAAGAGGCGATCGTGGACGGCTTGGTTAAATTGCTCATCGGTGTAGGCTAGGGCGCAATCGATGACGACGGGGGAAATGAGCAGCAGGGTGGTGAAGGGGTTGAAAAAAAACAGGTTTAACCCAGTCATCGCTAACCCGGCCTCAATGCCGAGGGTTAACTCCCGTTTCCCCAAGGTGTAGACATCGGGAACACGGCGAAACCGCAGGGCAATGACTTTAATATCCATGCACCACATCCCCAAGCTTTGGCCGGCATTGCGATCCACCACCACCACCCGCAGCACCAACCAGAGGGAAACAAACACAAACCCCTGCACTGCGCCTGTCCCCACAAAGCTACTACCAAGCCAAACGGTGCAAAAATCGATGGCAAAGGCATAGAGCCGCCGTTCAAAGGGAACGCGGGGAAATTTTCGAGGAACAGGGCGGTAATCGGGGGCGTTCATGGCAACCCAAGGGGATATTCTTTCCTATTTTGACATTCCCCGGCCTAAAGATGCGGAGATTCTTGGCCCCCTGGGGCAAGGGTGGGGCGATCGCCTCCCCCAAATCTTGATAAAACGCAAGAATCAACCCTCGGGTCGGGAATTAATGGTCTAATGGGTTTGGAGTCAAGCTATGGAGAATATGCAATGACATTGATCATTTCACCCAGTCTTGCCCCAGGAATATCGCCATTGGCGATCGCCAGCGAGGTTAGTTTCCCCGCTTGGGCTGATCGCTTAATCGAAACCATTGGGGAAAATCTGGGAACATCGGTGTTGAATCTGGTGCGGGGGATCTTGATCCTCTTTGTGGGCTGGATTATTGCCGGTATCCTCAGACGGATTACGAAAACGCTGTTGGATAAAACCCACATCGACAATCAAATTGCCGCCTGGATTGTCGGTGAACAGGAGGGTAAAGCCCCACCGATTGAAAAGTGGGTGGCGGAATTTGTCTATTGGTTGGTGATTTTATTTGCCATCATCGCCGCCTTAGAAGCCCTCGAACTACAACAGGTATCTCAACCGTTGCAGTCTTTACTCAATGAAGTCACCAGTTTCTTACCCCAAGTGGGGGGCGCGGCGGTGCTGTTGGGGGCTGCCTGGCTGTTGGCAACCCTGGTGCGGTTGATTGTGGGGCGAGCATTGCGAACCCTGCGCATTGATGAGCGTTTAGGGCAACAGACGGGGGAAGAGGGTACTTTTTCCCTGGCGGATACCATCGGTAATACGCTCTACTGGTTTATTTTTCTGCTCTTTTTGCCCTCGATTCTCAGCACGTTGCGGTTAGAGGGAACCCTAGTGCCGGTGCAGCAGTTGTTAAATCAACTGTTGGCCATGTTGCCGAATATTTTAGGGGCAGTGTTAATCGGTTTTTCCGGTTGGCTCGTGGCTCAGGTGATCCGTCGTGTGGTGACGAATTTGTTAGCTGCGACGGGGACTGATCGCTTTGGGGCAAAGTTTGGCCTAACGGGGCAGGATAATGCCCATAAACTGTCTTGGATTTTAGGCACAACGGCCTATCTGTTGATTTTGTTGCCAGTGGCGATCGCCGCCCTCAATGCCCTCAAAATTGAGGCGATTTCTGGCCCTGCCATTGCGATGTTGGAAGACATCTTGGCGGTACTGCCACAAATTTTTACCGCTGCGGTGGTGTTGATTTTGGCCTATGTGGCGGGGAGCTATTTGGCGGATTTGGTGACGAGTTTGCTCACCAGTATCGGGTTTAACCATGTGATGGAATGGTTAGGGTTTGCCGCAAGTCCGGCTCCTGAGCCGACGGTGGAAAATTTCCCCGAAAACCCCGATGATCCCCAAGCTACGGTCTTGCAAACGCCGGAGATTAAAGCCCCAACCCGCACGCCCTCGGAGCTATTGGGAACAATTGTGCTCATTGGCGTGATGTTGGTGGCGACGCTGGCTGCTGTGGATATTCTCGCCATTGATGCCCTCACGGCTTTGGTGAGCGGCATTGTGGTGATTGCGGGGCAAGTCCTCGTCGGGGTGGTGGTGTTTGTAATTGGCCTCTATCTGGCTAATTTCGCCTTCAACCTGATCACCAGTTCCGGCAACCGCCAGGCCCAGATCGCCGGTCATGCGGCCCGGATTGCGATTATCATCTTCGTTTCGGCGATGGCCCTACGGCAGATGGGGATTGCTCCGGATATTGTTAATCTGGCCTTTGGGCTATTGGGGGGCGCGATCGCGGTTGCGGTGGCGATCGCCTTTGGTCTAGGCAGTCGTGACATTGCCGCCGAACAGGTGCGCGGCTGGATCGACGACTTTAAACGGCAGGATTAACCACAAGCATTGATTGAGGGGCGAATGTGGGGGCGAAAAATTTTTCGCCCTCCAAGTGTAGGGTTGGCTAATCACTATTTTTTTCAAACTCAATTGCCTCATACAGATCCCCTAGGGCAATATCTACAGAGAGCGATCGCACCCGAAACACTGCATCTAAACCTTGATGATCCATAAATAACCATTCATTCTCCCCCTGTTTGATAAATTGCTCCACTTGGGGTTTATCTTGGGCAATGAGCAAATATTCCTGAACCGTGGAAATCGTGCGATAGGCGGCAAACTTATCGGCGCGGTCGTACTGGGCTGTTGAAGGGGACAACACCTCTGCTAATAAAATCGGATTGATCACCGTATCCTTTCGCCCCAGCTTTAATTCCCCAGGTTGAGGTGTCACCATCACATCAGGATAGGTGTAAATATCCTGCTCCGGAATCCACAGCCGCTGATCCGTCACAAAAACATCGTAGGGTTTTTGGCGCAGGGCAAACCAGAGCAATGCAGTGAGCGCACTGGCCAGTTTGTTATGGTTAGGGGTTCCACCCGTCATCGGAATTATTTCTCCATTGCGATACTCATTGCGAATCTCCGATTCCACCTCTAAAGCGAGATACTCCTCAGCGGTGTAAGTTTTAGCTTCAGCCGTAGCAATAACCATCCTGTACCTCCATTAATGTATGAGCCAAAATTGCCTCCTCTACGACTTTGGC
>RECT01000044.1 GCA_007693875.1 Spirulina sp. DLM2.Bin59 | reverse complement strand
TTAATTGGGGCCAGCCTCTTCTTTATGGTGGGGGCCACCTACGATCGCACCCATACCCTGATGTTGGATGAAATGGGGGGCGTGGGCAAGAAGATGAAAAAAGCCTTCGCGATGTGGACGGCCTGTTCCCTCGCCTCCCTAGCTTTGCCGGGGATGAGTGGCTTTGTGGCGGAGTTAATGGTATTTGTGGGCTTTGCCACCAGTGATGCCTATAGCACGACGTTCCGGGTGATTGTTGTCCTCCTCGCAGCGGTGGGGGTGATTCTCACACCGATTTACCTGCTGTCGATGCTGCGGGAAATCTTCTATGGGGAAGAAAATCAAGACCTGGTTTCCCATGAAAAGCTCGTCGATGTGGAACCCCGCGAGGTGTTCATCATTGCGGCATTGTTGATCCCGATCATTGGCATCGGCCTGTATCCCAAGATCGCCACCCAGATCTACGATGCAACAACAACGGAACTCACTGCAATGCTGCGGAGCCATCTCCCCAATCTTGCTACTCCGGAACCGGTGGCCTTAACGGCTCCCTCCATTCCTGCCCCCTTGGGACAGTTTAAATCCTAGTAAACTCCAATTTTGGAGTTAAATTAAACCGAAGTTATGGGGGCGAAAAATTTTTCGCCCCTACTTTATTGGTAGGTTAAGTATAGATTAATGCGGGTTTAAGAACGCAGAAATATTGCTTAAACCCTAGGTATTTTCGTTTGACTTTTAGCGGCTGTGCATTTTATATTGAACGAAACTTTTACCATTTAGTATCATTGATAACTATTTGATAACGAACACTAACTCGCATTCCGGAGATTAACAACAATTAAAGATTGTGAAAGTGAACGGTGTGTCAGGCAAAGTTCAACCATTGATCATTGATGTCCTATTGATGAACTGATCAAAAAAAGAGAAGCTTAACGGCTGACGCACCATTTTGACTCTTTTCACAATCTCACTCTTGATTTTTTAGGTCAAATGGCAACGCAATACTCAGGCTTGATTCCCGAAAACTCGATGCTATGGCGCAATCCTTGGAAATGATAGCGACCCATGAGTGATCCAATTTTAAGCCAGGCGAAACGATGGGGATTCTGTTGTCAGCGCACCGCCGCCGGCCCTTGGCAAATCACACCCACCCAGGGGGATTGGGTTTTGGAGCAACGGAGCGATGCTGTGAATGAGGGGCTGTCCCAACGCTGGCTCCTGAGTATTAAGGGGGTTCCCCAAGTGAGTTTGGATGCCACGGAGGTGCTGGCGTTTTTGAAATTGCGCATCGGGGGCAATCCGCGATAGCGTACTGATCACCCCCATCCTCGTGATAAAGTTTCCCCACCTTCACCCCCCAACTTGACCTGTGAACCTCCCCACCTGGATCACCGTTTCCCGCCTCGCTGCTGTGCCTTTCCTGCTCTATTGGCTCCAATTTCCCACCCCGGAGCGGCAATGGTGGGCCGTCATCGCTTTTTTACTGGCAGCGGGAACCGATTGGCTTGATGGTTACTTAGCCCGCCGTTTAAATCAGGTTACGGATTTAGGTAAGTTCCTCGATCCCTTGGTGGATAAATTGCTGGTGCTTGCGCCGTTATTGGGTTTGATTGCCCTGGGGCGCGTTCCGGCTTGGGGCGTGTTTTTAATTTTGGGGCGGGAGTTGGCCGTTGCCGGTTGGCGGGTGAAGCAAACCCAGATCAGCGGGGCGAATCTCTGGGGGAAGGCAAAGACGGTGGTACAGATGGGGGCGATCGCTCTCCTCATGGCCCCGGTTCCCCAATGGCAAGGGGTGGCGATGGTGACTTTTTGGCTGGCAGTAGCGTTAACACTGATTTCCGGTGGGATTTACCTCTGGCCCCAATCCTCTGCCTTCCCGGAATAGGCCCCATGATGCCGAGGGGGGGATGCTCCCCGAATATCTTCGACCTTTGGCCAGTTGGCAATCCCGTCACCCCATGGCACGGTAAACACAACGAAACTCGAATTTTGAGAGCTAGGGTTATGGGCCGTCAAAATACATCAGTTGCCAAAAGTTCCCCACCAAAGGCGCAAACTTCCACTAACATTCCGCCCCATGGGCGGCCCTTCCCCAAAACCCACACCCCACCCAGCGCCGATATCTCCCAGGCTCCCCCCACCAATCCCCTCACCACCCTAAACCCAAATTCATCCCCAACCGCCCTGCCCATCATGCCCAAACTCATCATTGGGGCAGTGGGTGATAAATATGAAAAAGAAGCCGATGCCGTCGCCTCCCAAGTGGTGCAGCAATTGAACTCATCGGCTGTGGTGCAGCGGGTTTTTGGTGATGGCAGTGAGGAGGAATCCGAAGGCTTGCAGATGCAGCCCATTGTGCAACGCACCAGTACAGCAGAGGCCGTCGCACCGGAATTAGAGCAATCCATCCAGCGGGAACGGGGGAAGGGGCAAACCCTCAGCGAAAGTTTACGGAATCCCTTAGAAAATGCCTTTGGTGCAGATTTTAGCGGGGTACGCATCCATACGGATAGCACCGCCGATCAGCTCAATCAATCCATTCAAGCCAAAGCCTTCACCACAGGTCAGGATGTATTTTTCCGCCAAGGGGCCTATGCGCCAAAAAGTAAGGGCGGTCAAGAATTGCTGGCCCACGAGCTAACCCACACCATCCAACAAGGCAGTAGCCCCACGGTTCAACGCCAACCCCAATCTAAACCCCTTATTTCAACAGCCCATCAATCTATTCAAAATTCAACTCAATTTTTACAGCGTAAAACCGCTGTCGTGATTACAAAAACTCGACTCCACACCTTCTTAAATGGGAAAGATCAAGGAAAGACTGGGGATAAAATCACTGTCGGTCAATACATTGACATTAGTGATAATCCCAGTGACCATATTAAGGATGCCACCAGTGGGCAAGTACAGTGGTATCGCCACGCCACCCAAAATGCCTACATTCGAGCCTCCACTATCTTTGAATCCATTGGTGATGGAACAGCGGATAACCCAGACAATGAGGATGATTTACTCGGAGGAATCAATGATTCAATTCTTGGCACGACTGAAGAAGGGGTCAGTAGTTTTAGCGAGCAGGCTAAAGAACAGGAGAAAAATACATCCGATCTGGACATCACTGCCGGTGCTTTAGGGACGGCAAGCAGTATTTTTGGTATGGCATTATCGATTAAAGGTCTCATTAGTAATCAAGAGCGCGGTCTTGAAGATTGGGTTTCCACCATTTGGGATAGTTTAGTCGGTACCGGAAAGGTTACTTCCGGTGTTAGTGGTATTGTTTCCTCAGCATTGAACAGTGAGTCCAAAAGTGCTACTGATTCGGGAGCCGTTAGTGCTTGGGCTGGTAGTTTTGCCAGTGCGTTTGAAACCTTGGGTGGAGCGGTCAAAACCATAAAAAGTGTCATTGACTGCATCAAGATGGTGATTAGTGATGATAAATATGGTCGAGATGAATATCTCAAAGTGGGTTCTGACATTGTTTCGGGTGCATTATCTACAGCAAAAGGGGTGCTTGATACGATCAAAAGCTTTATTGATATTTTTAGTGGGCCTGTGGGAGCATTAGCTGATGCTATTCCGGGTCTTGATATTGCTATCACTGCTGTCAAGATGATTGTAGAAGGGTATTACCTGGCAACCTCTGCTTATCATTGGAATAAAATGCGTAAGGCCAAGGATAGTCTGACGCAAGATTTGCAAAGCAAAGGCGATAAGAGCAAACTGAGTATGGCGAGGAAAGAATATCAAATTAAGCGTGCTGAACTCACAAATCTGGAAAACCGTAAACTTGCCAAGGAAGCTAAAAATCAAAATAGACAGCAGAGAATTGATGAGCTTTCCGCAAAAGAAATTAAACTGACTAACGAACGGCAGCAACTAGAGCAAGAAAAAAATCAGCTTGATTATGATATTTTGACACTGGAGCAACAGAAAGAAACTTTACAACAGCAAAGTCCTCGTGACAAAAATGCTGTTAAAGCAAAAGAAGCTGAAATTAAAGCAAAGAAAGGGGAGTCTAAGGGTAAACAACGAGAAATTGAAAAGATTGATGATCAACTCAATGGGACATTGTTATCATCGGGAATCAAAAAGGAAAAATCAGAGTTGAGTACGAAGGTTTTAGCTACGGCAAACAAAATCAATAGTGCTCAGTTGGCCATCGGCACGAAAACGAGCGAGATGGCTAACTATGCTCAGACCAGTGGTATTAGCCAAGATGATATTCAGGAGTTTGAGCTTGCTGATGAGTTAAAATCCGTGAATCGCAAGCGGATCGTTCGGCAATCCATCCATCTCAGTACAGATGCTGTTAAAATTGCGGCCAGTATTACAACGATGGCTGGTGTGAGTGCACCGGTAGGTGTTGCGTTGAAAGCAAGTGCGGCGGGGGTTGATATTGGCTTGCCATTTTTCCGAGCAGTGAAGCAGTATGGTCGTAAAAAAGCGGCGAAGAGTCAGGCGAAAGGAGAAACGGGGACGTTCTCACAATGGGTGTTTGATGCCAATAAATCCGATGTGGCGAAACTTGCAGAGCGGAAGCGTCACACTGTGACGATTTTCAAGATGGTGAATAAACTCAATGATCATGTTCCCCTTAGTACCGATGACCCTATTGTCAAGGGTCAAAAAATTAATCTGTTTAAGAATGCAAGTGCTCGGGTTGAGGCGTTTATTAAAGCCTCTGGTTGTGAACCAAAGGCATTGTATCGTCTCAATGGTAAACCCAATGAGCAGGCATCTTTAATTCTGAAAGCGTTATACAAACGGGAGTTTTAAATGAATTTAGATCTAGTACATGCTCGACATTTAGTGGAACTGGGGTATCTTCAGGAGATTTTGAGTGTGATGGGATATCCAGCCCATTTAATTGAGCGATCGCCTGAAGTGCCATACCATACTGTCCTGGCTCAATTAGATCGTGATCAACAGGATCGGGCGAGGGAGCTTGCCTGTACCTTTTATCCATTGACTGCCGAGGATACCGAAAATATTATGTTGCTGCAATATTTTTTGGAGCTTCCTTTTGAGATTCAGCCTCAGGCTTATCAAGAGGTGTGTAAGCTTTTTGTTGCGGTGAATAATAAAAGTGTGTTGGGGCATTTTGGCATTACGGCGGATCAGCCTAAAATACATCACCGCTATATTCAAACCTTGCCAGCTAGTAGCCTATTGCCTGAGGAGGCTGTATCGGAGGTGATTATGCTATTTAATTACACGTCTTTGATGCTGGGCGATATCATTGAGGAGGTTGGAACTCAGCAAAAATCTCTGGATGAAGCATTGCAAGTCATCTCTGAGCGATTGAGTGGTTAGGAGGCTCAGGGAATCTTAAACTGATCGTCAACGGCATAGCGGGGGGCATAATTCTGCCCCCTCTTTGGTCACTCTAGCCAATCTTGAGTTTCGGCATCGGTGAGGATTTTTTCGATTTTGATGTATTCGCTTTGGGCCGCTTGCAAAAGATGTTTCATCTGAATGGGTTGATCCTCCTCAGCAGCAAGAAACGCAGCATTCATGGCAATGCTTTTAATGTTACCGCCAGCGATCTCCAGCTTTCCTAATTGCTTATAGTTTAACTGGTGGGTGGGGGTTTGGGGGGGGAAAACCTTGCGCCAGATTTCGGCCCGTTGGGGGGCTTTGGGAAAGGGGAAGTTGATCATGAAGCGGATGCGACGGAGGAAGGCTTGATCGAGGGAGGCCTTGAGGTTGGTGGTGAGGATGGCCAGTCCTTGGAAGGATTCGATGCGTTGGAGGAGATAGGCGACTTCAACGTTGGCGTGGCGATCGTGACTGTCTTTGACTTCGCTGCGTTTGCCAAAAAGAGCATCGGCTTCATCAAAGAGTAAGATCACGCCGCCCCCTTCCGCTGCATCAAAGAGTTTGCGGAGGTTTTTTTCGGTTTCGCCGATGTATTTGCTGACGATCGCACTGAGGTCGATACGGTAGAGATCGAGGTGGAGGGTGGCGGCGATCGCCTCTGCCGCCATTGTTTTTCCCGTACCACTCGCTCCGGAAAATAGGGCTGTGATCCCTAAACCCCGCTGTTGAGAACCACTAAAGCCCCAATCTTGATAGACTCGCATTCGCTGTCGTACTTGGGCGGTGATCATCTGTAGGGCCTGGTATTCTCGTTCGGGTAATACCAGATTGTCCCAGGCAGCTTTGGCTTCAATGCGTTGGGCCAATTCATCCAAACGGGGGCGGCTTTGACGGCGGCAGACCTCCCAAAGGGCTGGAAAGTCAGCGGGTTCCTGGGTTGCCCAGGTGACAGCGGCGGACTGGATTTGGCCAGCGGTGAGGTTAAAATTGGACACTAATTGATCCAGTTGATGGGGGGCGATCGCCTCTGTCGTCAAGGCATTGAGCCACAGGGCTTGCTGTTCTGAGGGTGTTGGTGGATTAACGTCAAAGGTGACGAGGATGCGATGGCGTTGGGGGTGACGGCTGATCGTGCTGAACAAGAGGGGGACTTGGAGAGTATCCATGAGCCGTAGGATTCCCGGCGAGAGACGCTCCTCTTCGTCTAAATCCACCATGACCATGGCCCGATTTAACTGCCCTTCTCGTTCGAGGAGACATTGCAGCAGGGCTAAATCTTCCCCCTGTTTGGGGAGCAGTTCGGCGGAAACAATCAACAGGGTGGCTTGAAAGTGGTGGGCTATGTGTTGAGCGATCGCCCGCTTGGTTTCGTCATTCGTGCCGCG
>RECT01000161.1 GCA_007693875.1 Spirulina sp. DLM2.Bin59 | reverse complement strand
GCTATGACGACTAAGACCCCACCGCTCCTTGACCCCCACCTGCCTGCGGTGAGGTGGGGGAGTGCGTCGCTATTTTTGTTCAATTTTCTGCGGTGGAGTCTCGACCTCTGGTTCAGCAATGGCGAGGGGTTTTTGATTGGTAAACCGGCGCAAGACCCCATTGATAAAGCGGGCCGCCTCTTCATCTGAGTAACGTTTTGCCAACTCCACCGCTTCATTAATGGCCACCTGGTTAGGAACCTCGTGGTAGCGGATCTCTGCCACAGCAATCATCAGGATATTGCGATCCAACTGGGGCAGACGACTGAGAGACCAGTCCACGAGCGATCGCTCTAATTCGGCGCTAATCTCTGCTTTCCGCCGTTTAATGGTGCCAATCAGTTCAAAGGCGTAGTCCCTTACCGCCTTTTGGTTGGCGAGGGTAATCATCTCCGGTAAATCCAAGGCAGCCCCCAAACGGTTGATGGCCTGCTCGGTGAGGCTAATGGCTTCCCGCACCATCACCCGGCTACTGTGGACATCGGGGGCTTGGACTTCACTTTTATTGAGGCGATCGCTCCCCCGTTTGACCTCCAACCCTGCCGTCTCCAAGGCATCGCGCACTTCACTACTCAACGTCCGCACCGCCGCCAAAATCAGCGCGTTGAGATCCTGCTGGGCAAGTTTCTGATCATTACCACTGGCCTGACTTAACCCCAAGAGGGTGAGTTCACGGGCAGTGCGGCGGGGTTGTTGGCGGGCTGGCATAGGGTTTAAAAAAATTAATTCCGTAAGGGGTTGATGGGCCCGGGGAGAGGCGCTTAATGACTCCCCTCGGGTTTCAGGGTGGATTCCACCGACACGGGGGGATAAACCCCATCTGAGGATTTGATCGGAGCCGCCTCCCCTAGGGAGCGAGGGCTAACAATGCCGCCAGATATTAGCACTTTAAAGGCATCTTCAATGGAAATAGCAAGGGTGATCACCTCAGATTCCGGCACAATTGCATACCAGCCAGAAGTGGGGTTCGGCGTGGTGGGGATAAACACACTCAACATCGGCTGAGCCAGATGCGCTTGTAGGGAAGCACTCAATGTTCCCGTTACAAAGCCAATACTCCACACCCCCCGCCGAGGATATTCCACCATCACGACGCGGCGAAATTTACTTTTGGAATCCTGAAGGAGGGTTTCGAGGATCTGCTTGAGGGTGTTATAGACGGAACCGGCGAGGGGAATGGATTGGAGGATGCTCTCCCCGAGGTTCAGTAACCATTGCCCAACAATATTCCGGGCCATCAAACCAATCAACAAAATAGATCCTAGGGGGACGGCCAAACCGACTAGGAGGTTGAGCAGGTTGCTCATCAGGGGGTCAAGACCCTGAAACGGATTGACCTGTTTAGGGATTTCCGTCAGGAGGGCGATAACCCAACGAGAAATGGTGAAAATGAGCCAAATCGTCGTAGCGAGGGGAATAATCACCAACAGACCGGCGATTAGGTCATTCTTAAAGTCCTGCTTTAAACGCTGCAACACCGAGGGTGGGTTCTCCTTGCTCACGACTGCTTGGGAATAGAATTGGTTTTATTAGTTTAATTGTAAAGAAAATATAGGGAGATTTGAAGAAATGTAAAGATTTCTCAGGTTTATTTGAATGGCTCCCCCCTTCACCCTGCCAAAATCCCCTGGCCAGACTCCAGATCACCGAGGGGACGCAGTGACAACCCAGTGCCATTTTATACCAAAACCTAGTCCTTCCTCCGTGGGGATGGCGATCGCCCCCTTCCTTAACTTAACCCCTGCCTTTCCTGGCGCAGTTCCCACACCTTGAGCAAAATCATATATTCATAAAATGCCTGGAGGATGCACCAAGTCAAGCCCGCCCGGCCATCCCAAATGCCTCCCAACATAAAATACATATACAAAAATCGCAGCAAGGGCCGGCCCGGCAACCGTAGGGACAAATCCTTCAAGGCTCGCCGCCGCACTACCTCAGAGGAGCCGACAAAAAGATCCCGCCAATGGACTTGGCCCGTTTCCAATTGGTGCAAGGTTTCCCGGGCTTCATCGGTGGAGTAGCGATTGTGCTTTTCAAACCAGCGGCTGAAGCCTTTGCCACTGGTGTAGTGGGGATAGGTTTCCTGGAGAAAACTGGTGGGGCCATCACAAACTTCACGCTCCGTATGGCCATAATCCGTGAACCAGACCCGATCTTTACGAAATAGGCGCATCTGATAGCGGGGATACTGGGTGCAATGACGGATCCAGCGGTTCATGAACAGGACACGCTCTGCCACGTAGTAGCCAATATACTGATCCTGCGCCACGGCAGCACAGCATTCAGCGTAAAGCTCTGGGGTCATCCGTTCATCGGCTTCGAGAATATAAACCCAGGGGTGGACGGTATCCACCTCCTTGAGCATCCAAGTCCGTTGTTGCCCATGGCTGGCAAAGGCATGCTGAACCACTTTAACGTTGTGGCTGTGGGCAATGTCTACCGTGGCATCGGTACTGAAGGAGTCCACGACAATCACATCATCACACCAAGGCAGAATGGAGGCCAAACAGGGGCCAATGTCCCCTGCCTCGTTGTAGGTGAGAATATAAACCGAAAACATGACCGTTTAATGCGTAAAGTTAATGGGGTGCGATCGCACCCCATCACGGTTAGACGTGAGCACAGGCGGCAGTTTAACGCCGACCGCCACCGGCCAAGCTTCGGAACCCCATGCCCCCAATTACCAAATACCCCATGGAGAGCAAGAAACTACTAATGCCAATGCGGAACCCGGATTTGAACGCGGTGAGCCTAGCTTGATTTTCAGCTTCCCGGCGCTGATCTTGGAGTTGGGTACGGGCTTGGTTGGCCTGCTCCTCAATGGCTTCTGGATTGCCCCGCAGTTCTTCGATCTGCTGGCGAATGGTTTGGAGCTGCTCCAGTTGTTCCCCTTGTACTTGACCACTGGCGATGGCCGCATCCAGTTCTTGAATACGGGCGTTATCCCCCAATAATTGCGTGACTTGATCCAGTTGACCGGTAATCTGATCCTCTGCTTGGCTGGCACTTTGCTCGATCTGTTGCATGACTTGAGCGCTGGCTCGCCCTAGGTTGCTGAGGTGAACCGGCACTAACAGCAAGAACAGTAACCCCAAGATTGCTGCTAGGAGAAAAGACCAAAATCGCAAGTCTGTAAAGGAGATTTTGCCTGCTGGACTGTTGCCAATGGCACTTTCTAACCAATAGCCCAGAATCAAAAACGAGATCCCCACCATGGGGATAATGCCGCGATCAACAATTTGGCTGGTGAAGGAGATTTGCCAATCCGGGTTCATGGGGTCGAAGGGGATCAGCAGGATGATGTAGTCCAGGAGGGAGGACAAAATCAAAATGACCCCCACAACTTTGAGGGCCAAGGTCGAAAACTGAGAAAATGCTGGATTACTCATTACGGGTTTAGTCGGTGGTTCCAAACGGAGGATGTGCTAACGGGCAAGGTCAATGGACAGATCAACAAAGGACAGACCCTGATCTCCTAAACAGGCAGGTTCCGGTAGCCTATTTTAGAGGATAGTGGGCTTTCTGTTAGTTTAAGTACCGAATTCCTGGCGATCGCTTCACATTTTTTGACATTTTCGTAAAACCGCCCAGTTAGGCTGCCGAGAGGCCGGGGGGTTGATAAATCCCCTGGATGGTTTGGCACACTGGGAGGAGGGCGGGGGCGATCGCCTGTAACACTTCCACATCGGCACTGCTAAAACCATCAATACGATTGCGATTGAGCAGGCGCACGATCGCCACCGGCCCGGTATTGGGGTCAATGAGGGGGAACAGGAGGATATTGCGCAGGGTTTCCAGTTGCGATCGCCGCAGCCCAATGCGGACAAGATTATCGTTAATTTGCCCCGCCTTATTACTCCGCTTCGCATCGCTACTACTCAACACCTTGGGCGTAATTCCCTGCCGGGCAGACATTCGCAATTCACGGGAGCATTGCTGTTTAGGATCAATCACCAGCGTCCATAGCTCCTGCCGCTCGGGATCAATCAGGAAAATATGACAATGCTCCGTGGGCAACTTGCGCCGCAGGGAGAGGCAGATCCCCCGCAACACGCCATAGAGGGCATCCCGTTGGCCCGTGGTTCCCTCCGGCTCCACCACCCGCCCCAGCATCGTCAGGGCTTGGGCCAGGACTTCCTCCGGCTCACCCCCGACATTGCGATCCGCCTTGAGGGTTTCATGGGTCTTGGCAAACTGAAGAATTGCCCCCACCCGCTCATTAAACACCTGCATCGATTGGCGATCGTTGCGGTCAAAGCTGGCTTTAAAAAAGGGCGGCACAGCGGGATATTGCGATTTTTTGTACTCCTGACCCTCGTAGCCGGTTTTGCGCTTATTCACCAACTGGCTCACTCCCAAAAACTGGCCATCGGGACTGAGGATGGGCATACAAAGCAGGCTACAGGTACGGTAATGGGTTTGGGCATCGGTGCGCTTGGCGTTTTCGGCGTTGGGATCGTCGTAGAGGTCATAGCCGATCACCATCGGCTGGCGGGTTTGGGCCACCTGGCCTGCAAACCCAATCCCCATCGGACAGCGGATCACCCCTTCACCGGGGAGGCGCGTCCAGAGGTCGCCCTGTTGATCATCGTAGAGCCAGAGGGTGGAGCGATCCGCATTGAGCAATTCCTTGGCGGCATCCATTACCCGTTGGAGGATCATCGAGGTGTCGAGGTTGACTTGATCCAGCGATCGCGTCGCCTTGGCCAGGGCAGCGGAGGCTTGGGCCCGCTTAATCGCCTCATAGCAGGATTGGCAACTTTCTAAAATGCGGCGAATGGGGAGGACGCACTTTGCCAACTGCTCTAAATCTCGATGGCTAAACCCGGCATCATCGCCAGATTTGGCCACCTTATTGAGCAACTGCACCACGGCCACCAACGCCCCATCATCATTAAGGATGGGGAAGGCGAGGATATTGCGGGTGTAGTAGTTGTATTTGCGATCGGATTCCTGGACAAGGCGCGATCGCGGGTCATCGTAAACATTATCGGGGATATGCACCACCCGCTTTAGTTGGGCCACGGAGCCAGCAATGCCCTCCCCCACCCGGACGCGAATATCCAAGAGTTGCCCGGTGGCATCTTCCGCCACTAAAGACCAAAGTTCCGTCTCTTCATCATTGAGGAGGAAAATACTGGTGCGATCGGCCCCCACCAGTTCACCGATTTTCCCCGTCACTTCCCGTAATACTTCATGGATCAGTTGGTTGGCGTTGACCTTATCTTCGCCATTTTCAATTTGGGCGATGATGTTGCTTTGGGACGTGAGGAGGGTACGCTCGAGCTGCTCAAAGGCTTTGAGAAATTCTTCATCATCGGGGCCGAGGGTGGCTTCCAGCTTTTTGATTTCTTTTTGTACCCAGTTGGGGTTAAAAATTTCTTCATAAATCCGGTTGTGGACTTTGACCCGGCCGCGATGTTTGGCAATCAACCCTAAGAGCCGCAGTTCCTTCTGTTCGGGGCTATTGTCGGCAAAAACCTCGTCTTCGTTGAGGACTTTTTGGTAATAGCGCAGCAGGTTGAGGCTGTTGCGCTTATCCCGCTGGCTGGTGAGGCGATCGCGCAGCATTTGCAGGGGCTTCAGTTGGGGTTCACTTTCCCAGGCTTTGAGGATGCGCGATCGCATTAATTCATCCACCCAAGCCGCCTCTTCACCGGCAATGGGGGGGCGATCGGTATCCAACATCATTTTAAAGAGGATTTGCGTCAGCAGCGGTTCTCGTCCAGTCCACTCCAACACCAACCCCAGTAACTTTTTATAGTTCTGAGATTGGGACATCAACTGTTCAGTCAGGTCGATATCAGCGCTATCTGACCCAAATTGGGACAAGGTGGGAAAGGAATCGGTACTCATGCGATCGCAAAGCAGACGAAGGAACAGGATCAGGGCAAGTATAGTCAGGGAAATCCTGGCGACATTACCCCAGCGCAAGAGGCCATCACCAACGGTAGTGATCTGTGCTAATTAAATTGTAAAGGGCTTTGCCAATCCTGCCGGCCCTAAAATCCTGATTCGTGGCGATCGCTCCAGGGAAATTAACCTATTCCCTTGCTGAGAGGCGGTATTGCTGCCCAGCTTTTTCTGCCGCCACCCAGAGGTAATAATTGCCCGCTGTCCAATCCACATCTTGAAGGATGGCATCTTCGTTGAACCGTTCCCCAGGGCTACTACAGTGGAGTTGGCCATCGGGGCCTTGGAGCAGGAGCACCGCCGTTTTACCGCCGTTATTGACCACCAATCGCAGGGTTTCAATATCGGGATGGAGGATCAATAAATGATCGGGGGTTTGGTTGGCGTGGAGGTTGGCGACTTGGCAGGCTGCCGGGACGCGCCCCCGGTTGAGTTGTTGGGCTAAATCCCCGAGGCGGATCGAGCCGCCCGTGGTTCCCATGGCGGTGGCAGCGGCCCGATCAAAGCCGCTGGCCAATTCCATTTGGCCAAAGTTGGGGGTTTGCGCCTCGGTGGGCAGGGCCAGGAGGCCCATGATTAGGGTTAAGACAGTGAGATAAATGTGGCGTTTTGCCATGATGGCCACCTCAGGTTTAATCAGGGTGGGGAAGCGATCGCCTCGGGCTACAGGTCTAAGGGAATGCTACCGAATCAATCCCTTGGTTGACTACTCCCCGCTCTAAAGAGACGGGGATTCCCCGGAGGGATTTTAGAACTT
>RECT01000120.1 GCA_007693875.1 Spirulina sp. DLM2.Bin59 | reverse complement strand
GGTTTTGCCCGTGGTGGTGACGGTGGCCTCGATTTGCAAACCCGGTAGAGCGGGATCAGGGCTGATCTCCACAGCGATTTTTTGTAACGGTAGGGGATGGCAGAGGGGGATGAGGTTAGCGGTTTGTTTGGCGGCCATGATCCCAGCGAGTTTGGCGGTGGTGATTACATCCCCCTTAGGACTATTGCCTGCGAGGATTGCGGCAAGGGTTTCGGCCTCCATACGGATTTGTCCAGCGGCGATCGCCTGCCGATGGGTAATCGCTTTATCGCTCACATCGACCATCGCCACTTCTCCGGCGGCGTTGAGGTGGGTGAGGGATTTTTTTAGAGTCATGGCTTGCGTAGTTTTGTGGGTTGTGCTACATTTAATAACTGTCGCACAAAAATGCTACCCAAGGGCGTGTAGCTCAGTGGACTAGAGCACGTGGCTACGGACCACGGTGTCAGGGGTTCGAATCCCTTCTCGCCCGTTTTTTATCCCCCCTGCCCCCCTTTTTAAGGGGGGTTTTGGATTTAACCCCCTTAAAAAGGGGGTCGGCGTAGCCGGGGGGATTGCAAGCCTCAAAACGAAGCAGGATCCCCCCTGCCCCCCTTGAAAAGTGGGGTTTAATAGGGAGGATTTTTAAAGCTGCTCAATCATCCGGGCGGCTTGGGAACCGTAGCCACCGCCAAAGAGGTTGAAGTGGTTGAGGATGTGGTAGAGGTTGTAGAGGGGTTTGCGACGACGATAGCCGGGATCGAGGGGCCAAACGGCTTCGTAACCGCTGTAAAAATGGGCGGGAAATCCCCCGAACAATTCAGTCATGGCAATATCTGCTTCGCGATCGCCCCAATAGGCCGCCGGATCTAAAATCACCGGCTCCCCCGTGACAGTACAGGCCGCATTCCCCGACCAAAGATCCCCATGCAATAACGAGGGGGAGGGTTGCCAATCGCTGAGCATGTCCCGCACCTTAGCGATCACTTTGCCCGTATCGGGGAAGTTGCCCCCTCGCCGTTTTGCCAGGCGCAATTGAAAGCCAATGCGGTGCTCTGCGAAAAAATCCGCCCAATTGTCCATCCAATCATTAACCTGGGGCGTGGAGCCGATGGTATTGTTGCGATCCCAACCAAATTGGCCCGGGCCAGGGGCCTGATGGAGGGCGGCTAAATCCCGGCCCATTTTTTCCCAACTTGGGGACGTTCCCCGGCCAAACTCCAACCATTCCATGACGATATAGCTAGAGGAATCCGCCACCCCCACCCCCAAGGGTTGCGGAACGCGGATGGTTGCAGTGGCGGCCATTTGCTTTAAGGCGAGGGCTTCCGCCTGGAACATTTCCAGTTGGGCAGCACTGTTGAGCTTAATAAAATAGGCAGTATCGCTCCCCCGGAGGCAATAGCCCTGATTAATACAGCCACCGCCGACGCTGGTGCGATCGCCGATTTCAAAAGACTTCCCCCGCCAGCGGCTAATTTCCTTAGCAATTTGATCCCACATGCTCCACAATCCAAATCCGTTGCCCCTATCCTAGCGGCCCAATGGCCACCTTTCATCGGCCTAGCGGGGGGGCAATGCCCCATCAAAAATCGAACTGGCGGGTGCAGCCTCGGGAAAACTGGGGATCGTCCGTTGCGGCTCGGCGGGGGTTGAGTTGGAGGGGATCGGCTCCGGCATGGGGAAAGGCTCAGGGTCGGGGCGGGCTGGCGGTGGGGTGATGGGAATCTCAATGGCGGGGGCCGCTTCAATTTCCAACCCTAAATTCATGGTGGGGATGACGGTATTTTCGAGATAATCACGAATCTCCCTGACCCGCTCAAAATCCTCCATAGCACTGTACAGTTCAATGGCATACTGAAGAATTTCCACCGCTTCTTGATAGCGGTTGCGGGTTTGTGCGTTAAAGGCAGCGATCGCCTCACTATCGGCTACCCGCCGCAGGGCGAAAGCTTCCCGCCGCGCCTCCCGATAGGCAAACTCAAACAGGGAAACCCCCAAATTGAAATAGGCATCGGTAAAATCAGGGTCGAGGTCAATGGCCCGGTTATATTGGGCGATCGCCTCCTCAAACCGTTCCGCATCCTGGTAGGCAATCCCCAGGTTATAGTACATCCGAGCATCATTGGGGAGAAGGTTTCCCGCCATTTCCAGGGCAGCAATGGCCTGCCGTGGCCGGCCCGCTTTAATTTGTGCCACCCCCAACTGACGATGAGCATTGGCATTGCTGGGATCAAGGGCCACAGTGCGCTCAAACCGGTTAGCCGCAGCCCGAAAGTTACCCAACTCCACATACACCAGCCCCAGGTTGTACTGAGCCAAAGCATTTTCCGGCTCCAAAGCCGCCGCATTGCCTAGGGCATTGAGGGCTTGCTCCCATTGGTTGCGACGGGCATAAATCAGGCCCTTGTGGTAGTAAGCATCGGCAAATTCTGGTTCAAGGGCGATCGCCTCTGCAAAGAGGCCCAAGGCTTCATCGGCACTGCCTTGGGCATTAACAATCAACCCCAAATTGTAAAAAGCCTGGGCATTTTGGTCATCCAGGAGTAAAGATTCCCGATAGGCTTGGCTAGCGGCCTCATAGTTGCCCAAACTATGCAACACCAGAGCGAGATTGTAATGGGCCGGGGCAAATTTGGGTTCCAGCAGGGTGGCCCGTTGGAAGGGAGCAAGGGCCGCCTGGGGCTGACCCTGACGATAGAAGGCAATACCTAAATTGTAATAGGCAACCCCTAGCATCGGTTCGAGGGTGACAGCTTCCTGATAGCGGCTGATGGCATCATTTAAGCGGTTTTCTTGGAGGTAAACATTACCGAGGAGATAGTAGGCCATGCCCAGGAAGGGATCGGCGCGAATCGCCTGCAACAGAAACATTTCCGCCCGGGCTAATTCCATCCCATTGTAAGCCCTCAGCCCCTGCTGAAAGGCACTGGCCGCCTCTAGATCTTCACTGTAAAGGCCATCAATGATTTGTTTCGTTTGTACCGGCTTCGCCACTGCGGCCATGGGGGCAATCATGCCCCAACCCCAAAGAATGCCGAGGGCAATTGCCCATGGTTTGTCTGGTTGCCCCATGATCTGTTAAGACTCCTGTATGCTCGTTCTATTTATAGCATTGCGGCTTCCTTAAGCCTGCCAAATCACCCAAGACCCCCAGAGGGCGGCGGCGATCGCCAAAGCCGTCACCCACACCGGATAACCGCTGCGGGTTTGCTGCCCTGCCCCCACCGGGCGCAACACATCCACATCTACCCACAGGGTACTCCCCCGCCGCAACCAGCCCAACACCGTCACTTTCTGGCCCACAAACTCCACCGGCCGGGGGGGAATGGGCCATAAATTCCCCAACGGGCCCGCCTTGGCGATGAAATGCAATTTCAGCAGTCCCGAGGAAGTTTTGAGGATTAAATCCTGCCCTAACCAATTGCCCAGGCCCCGCCGTCCCAAGAGAATTCCCTCCAGTTTAACCCCATAGCTTTTGGGGGGAACGGTTTTAGGATCCCGCATCAGGTCTTCAATGCGGGGGTTTTGGCGAGAAGGGCTAACGCGGATATTGGGGAAATAGCCATTAATCCAGACAATTAAACTGAGGCTAAAGGCGATGAGGATGCAACCATCGAGGAAAGAGCGGGCATTGGCGAGCCAAATTAACCGCCAGAGGGGAAACCAATCACTGAGCAGATCTGCACTCACCCCAATGATCCAGAGAATGCTGCGGGAAACAATGCCGAAAAATAACCCAGAGAGCACCGCACTTTGCAAAATCGGCAGGGCGCGGTAACTGTTGGCGAATTTTTCGAGATGTTGCCGCCAGGTTTGGGGTGGGGGGATGACGGTGGGGAGGTCGATTTCCGGGGGGAGGCCCCAATAGTTGGCGTAGCGGTTGAGGAGGTAAAGGCGATCGCCCATCAAAGGATGGGAATTCATCAAGGCCAACCAATGGCGGTAGGGGTTAATACATTCCCAGGTTAAAACTTCCGCAAAGGGGGTTTTATCGGGGAGACTCCCCAGGCTGAGGGCTTGGCGATGGCCCACGGGCATTAATAAATCGGCACTTTCCAAGAGCCAGAACGTGCTTTCCTGCTGCTCAATGTGGCGACTGATGGCGAGGGAAATTTTCAACAGGGCGCGGCTCATGGCGTTGGGGTTGCCGGTGGCTTCTGCGCCAAAGCGATCGCCATAATAATGCCGTTGCCGGGAAAAATAGAGGAGGGGAACGCGCCAGAGCCAATAGAAGCCATAGCTGGCGGCGGCCAAGGTGGCGGCGGCCATCGTCAGCGTTAGGGTTAACCCTTGACGCACCCTGGGGGGCAGTTGTGTCATCCGAGCGACCCGCTCCTGCAACCAACCGCCCCCCCAAGCACAACCCTCATAGAGCAAAAAGGGCAGATGGAGAAAGGCGATCGCCCCCGACATTAGCCCCACATCCCGATGCACCACCGAAGCCATTTGGGCGGCCAAAATCACCGCCAATTCCTCATCCTCTAAACAGGTCAACAGCCCCTCACTGATCACCAAGCGCGTTGTGCGGGGCAAATGGCCATAGGTGAGGAGCACCGGGGCCCCGATGGGGAGACGGAGCAGTTTCGGCACAGGGATGCGATGATTCTGGGCAATGCGTTGGAGGAGTTTAGAGCTTTCGGGATATTGGGAGGCCAGGCTATAAATCCCCCAGGTTTGGGCCTTGACCCGTTGTTTCAGTAAAAAATCCAGCAACCAAGGGGTTGCCACAAAAATCACCGCCAAGAGGCTCAAAATTGCGGTGCTCGGTTCGGCATAGAGCCAAGCCGGTGGGGCCATGCGTAACTGCCAGAGCATGACCCATTTAATCAGCGCAAAACTAACGAGGATCGACCCCCGCAAGAGGAGATAGAAGGCGATCGCCGTCCCCCCCAATCGCAGCCAGAATTTCCAGCGGCGGGGGGATTTCAGCTTTTTCCAAGTTTTCGCCCGTTCGGCATTGCGCCATTCTCGCCCGGAAACGAACACCGCCGGGGTAGCCTCTGGGGGGGCGGTGTAGGCGATGGGGAGTGGCCGCCGTTGGGAAGCTGGGGGGAGGTCAGTTTCAGGAGCCGTCGTCAGGGCGGCGGCGTTGGCCTGACGATAGCGGCGGGTGAGGTCGGCAAGGGCTTTGGGGGCCCAGGGATAGCGGTCTGACTCCTGGCTGAGGCGTTTGCAGAGATCGAGGGCATCCCGGGGGCGATCGCCCTTGGTATAGGCAACAATCAGGGTTTGATAGGCAGCGGTGAGCAGGGCTGGCTCGCAATCATCCTTGACCACTGCTTCGAGGTGGGCAATGGCAGCGGGGTAATTTTCAGTATCAAAGGCAGCTTGACCGGCTTGGAAACTGGTTTGGGCAGGAGAAGTCATGGTTGTAGCACGAACCGTTTTCCCAGCTTATCCTAAAAATCTGCTATCGATAGAAAAATCAACCCCAGGGAGCGATCGCCCATCTGCCTAGGCTTCAGGCCGCCACAGTTTTCGCGCAGGGTTGCGGTAGCGTATCGGGTTCGTGCTCATGTTCGACCCGAAACACCGTTGCGTAAAGATTGGCAATGATTTGTTTGCCGGATTGGGTGAGATTGAGAAACTTTAAGGCCGTTGGTAAATAGGGGTGAACGGCTTTCCAGTAAAAACTGGGATAATTGGCCCGCAAATCTCCCGGTGTGGCATAGCCTAAAACCTGATTCGTACCAATTTCTTCAAACTCATAAAACAAAGCAGGAATCTTTTGGAGATAGCGGGGATCACTCAATTGCCCGATTAAATCCGCGGCCCGCACCAACCCTGGATAATTATCAGTATCTTTATGATCCTCATCGGCAGGAACCGGAAAACGGGTTAACTCAATACTCTCCTTGAGCAACTCCGCATCAATGAGCTTGTGACCGCCAAACCGCTCCTGAACAAACAACTTACCCCTATCCACATGGTAGGGGGCCAAGCTGGCATCACTGGCTCCGGGAGGGAGTTGAATCATCTTACGGTCTAAACCTGTGGCGTAGAGGTGTTTCGTGGGCTGATCCGGCTGGCATACACCCTTGACATAACCAATATCATGGCAGAGCAGCGCAATGTGAAAATGGAGCCAATCTTCCGGTGTGGTTCCCCCCTCTTTAATATGCTTTCCTCGGAGAATTTCCTGGCCCACTAAGGTCACAAAAATAGTATGCTCAACATTGTGATAAAGCGCATCACTGTTGGCGATGTTTTCCAAGGCCATCCCCGCTGCCCAAGCGATAATTTCGGCGTATTCCGACTTCCATCCCCCATAGGTTCGTTGATAGCCCTGGGTTAATTTCTGAACCAGATTGTCGATAAGTAGATTCGTGGCTAAAAACATAGGGATTGTAGGAAGGGAAAGCAGCAGCGTTGAGGACTATTTTAACTTGGGAGATTGCCATCAGGTCAATTCATCCAGAAAATCAATGGGGATTGATGAATTGGGCGGTAGTTTAATCATAACCAGCATAAGGGGGACAGGCAGATGGTTTGGCGAGGATTATTGGCTTTAGGGGTGGGCTTAACCGTGGGTTTAATGGGCTGCCTTGCTCCAGGGACGGAGCGGGGGGAGGAATCCACAGTACCCCGGATGATCACGGTGGAAAATGCCGGTTGGGAAATGCCGGAGACGGAAATTAAAGCCAGCCAGCCGCGACGGGTGGTGTTTGCCCTTAAGGATACCTATGATCCAGAAACCGGGGAGCATGGGGATCTCTATCAGGCTCAGGTGTGGGCGGGGGCGGTGGC
>RECT01000182.1 GCA_007693875.1 Spirulina sp. DLM2.Bin59 | reverse complement strand
TTTTCATCCCTGGGCTAAAGCCGCAGGGCTTTCAAGCTATCGTCCAATTTCGTAACGAATTGCATCACGAGTCAGCAAAGTGTACCCACACACAACCCCATGAGCACCGATATAGAAATCTGGTAAAGGCGATCTTTTCACCCCACCCCTACGACGATAGGCTAAAAAAGCTTGACCCGCTAAAAATGCCGCTTCATAAGGCAATCCATCCCTCTGAAAAAAGCGAAATACTGATTCCACCTCCGTCACATCCTTAAACCCAATCGAAACTTCTGCATAAATAATCGGGTTGATATGCAATGCTCCACTCTCAGCACAATCAGCCAATTGCGCGGCTGACCAATCAAACCAATGGGGATCTTCAGTTAAGACATCCAAAATTACATTACTATCTATGAGGAAATCAGTCATTCCTCACCCCGCGTTAAACTCAAAATCTCATTAGTACTCAGATCTCCCGTTGCCTTTCCTCGCAAACTTGCAATTAAACTTGCTCCCTGCGGCCCATGATCTTGATACCGCCAAGCCAAAAAATCTAAAAATATTTTCGCCTCTTCCAACGCAGGCTGAGGCAGATTACGCAAAATCGCCAAAATTTCCGTTTCCGTAGTGAGCATCATAGATTGTTCACAATACGACCCCTCAATTCTACTCCATTCCCCAAACCAAGAAACCGGGTTGCGCCCATCCCCTCATTTCCCCCCAAACCCTCCCAAAAACCCGGTTTCCAACCTCGCCATCCTTAGCCTTTCCCCAACACCTGGGCAAAAGCCCTTAAAAATCGCTCCACATTCTCCGGATGGCTATTCGCCCCCATCAACCCCACACGCCACACCTTCCCCGCCAATTCCCCCAAACCATTGCCAATTTCTAAATTGTGCTCCTGTAATAGCCGCTGCGTCACCCCCTTGGCATCCACACCCTCAGGAACCCGCACCGTCGTCAACGTCGGCAAACGATGCTCCGCCGCCACATGGCAGGCAATCCCCAAATCCGCCAACCCCGCCCAAAGGGCCTCAGCATTGCGTTGATGCCGTTGCCAGGTTGCCTCTAACCCCTCCGCCACAATCAGCCGGAGAGCCTCCCGCAGCGCATAGGTGAGATTCACCGGAGCCGTGTGGTGGTAAACCCTTGCGGATCCCCAATATTTGGCCAACAGAGAAGCATCCAGATACCAATTGGCCACCTTCGTTTGTCGCCGCTCCAACTTCGCCACAGCCCGGGGACTCATCGTAAAGGGAGAAATCCCCGGTAGACAACTTAAACCCTTTTGGCCGCAACTGTAGGCTAAATCCACCTGCCATTCATCCAGGAAAATCGGCACACCCCCCAAACTCGTCACCGTATCAATGAGCAGCAAACAATCAAACTCGCGGCAGAGTTCCCCCACCCCCTCCAAGGGTTGCCTGGCTCCCGTGGAGGTCTCCGCATGGACGAGGGCAAGGATTTGGGGGCGATGCTCCTCCATCGCCGCCCGCAGTTGCTCCAAACTAAACACCTCCCCCCAGGGCTGATGGATTGTCCGCACATCCCCTTGATAGCGGCTCGCCATCTCCACGAGGCGATGGCCAAAATAGCCCATCACCCCCACCAGAACGCGATCGCCCGGCTCCACTCCATTGGCCAACGTCGCCTCCATCGCCGCCGAACCCGTGCCACTAATGGGGAACGTCATCGGGTTTTCCGTCTGCCACACATAGCGCAATAGGGTTTGCACCTCATCCATCAGGGCCAAATAGACGGGATCGAGGTGGCCGATGGGTTGACGGTTCAAAGCCGCAATCACCACCGGATCAGCATTGGACGGCCCCGGCCCCATCAGTAACCGGGTGGGAATATCCAAGGGGGCGAGGGGATGGGCGGGAGGAGTAATCATGGCAAAATTATTAACGTCGGCTACAGTTTCTATTATCCGGGCGATCGCCCTCCTTCTCAACGGAATCCGCAGAACTCTATGAAACTCCCATGATTCCCCTGTAAAGTAGTGAAGAAAGATTGCATTACCCACCCACTGGCTCAAGACCCCTCTCAGGTTCAGGGCTGAACATTGCCCCAGCCTGGCCTTGCCAGTCGTTGAGCTTAGGATTTCACTCAATTATGAACAACCCAGACAACGCCCCCGTCGCATCTAAACCCTCCCGCGCTCAACCCATTCCCCCCCCTAGCGAACCCCGGCAATACCGGGCGATCGGTCTGGTCGAGGGACGCTATATCCCCTCGGAAGAGCAACATACGAAAGGGGTCGTCATCACCACAGATGGGGCAGAAGTCGATGCAGTCTTATTGGGTCGAGTGATCAGCTTGATTAAAAATCACCTCGATTTAGAGCAACCTCACCTCTGGGTCGTCTATCCCCGCACCCGCCAGGAGGAGGAGCAGCTTCACGTCCAAATTGCCGGGGTTTGGGAGCCAGAAAACCTCGATCCTGCCTTCACACCGGAGGATGAGCCTGTCACCACCGCCGAATCAGCGGCACCGGAGGCCCCTGAATCCACCCTGCCCATTGCCCCCCGTCCCCAACTGCCCGTAGTAGAGCCAGCGGAGCCAGAACCCCGCTGCGAAAATGGCTATTTTTCCGTGCGAGGGGAAGTGGTGTTTTGCTCCAAGGAAACAGAATTGGTGATTGTCAAAATTCAGCAGGCTTCCCGCGATCCCGCCGAAAAACGCAAAAAATCTTTTAAACTCCATCTCCGGGGCACATTGCCCGAAGAACGGCCCCTCCGCCATTTTTGGGATTTACACCTGATGCGCCAAGGGCAGAACTTGGTGATTCAGGAAGCCCATGATATGGGCTTTATGCCCAAGCCTAAGCCTCGGAAAAAGTTTGATCAAAATCGACGGGGTGGCATGAATAAAAGCTATTCAACGCGCCCCACAAAGCCAGCAAAGGCCAGTGGCGGCGAAACCTCCGGCAGTCCCAGACCCACAAAACCGATTATTCGGAAGAAAAAAGCATCGAGTTAGAGTGGGAAGTGGGAAGTAGGAAGGGGGGCAGAGCAATCAACTGCACCCTCTTTCCTCTTTTTTTCTCATGGTGTAGGGGCGAAAAATTTTTCGCCCCCAAGGCCACTGGATTCCAGATCAGTTTAAAAGTCCCTCTCCCGGTCTGGGAGAGGGGGACTGAGGGGGTGAGGGCCTATTGAGGTGGGGGGATGGTGATATCCAACGCCACTACGTCACCCTTGATGCTCGCGAGGGGAGGCTCGATCGCCCCGCTATTCCCCACCACCAATGTGGTTAACTCCTCCGGCTTCAGGTATTTTTCCGCTGCCCGGAGGATATCTGTTGCGGTGGTGTTTTGGATCGCCCGTTGATAGCTAAAGATGAAATCTGCCGGGTAGTCATAGTATTCATAGCGCATTAACCGCGAGAGGGTTTGGCTGGGGGATTGGAAATTAAACACAAAGGAATTGAGGATCGATTCTTTGGCATAGTCCAATTCCGCCGCCGTGACGGGGGCGGTGCGGATGCGATCGATTTCCCGCCGGAGGGATTCGATAAAGGGAACGGTGGCCTCAGAGCGGGTTTGCCCCCCAGCGATAAACAGGCCCGGATAGTCAAAGCGGGGACTCCAAAAACCATAGACGGAATAGGCTAACCCCTGGCGCGATCGCAACTCATTAAAGAAGCGACCCCCAAACCCATTTAAGACCCCATTCATCAAACTTAAGGCCGCATAATCGGGGTCATTGAGCTGTCCCCCTAGATGACCTAAGGCAATGTGGCTTTGGGTGAGTTGGGGTTGTTCAATAAAGAATGTTCCCCCCAAGTTGGCCTGCTCCACTGTGGGCAGGGGGGGTAAAGGGGGAGCAGCCACCTGTTGCCAATCCCCAAAGGCTTGGGCAAGCAAAGCCTTCATCGGTTGGGGCTGGAAATCCCCCACAATCCCCAACAGCATTTGCTCCGGTCGGAAGGACTGTTGATAGAACTGGATTAAATCCTCTGGAGCGATATTGGCCAGGGTGCGATGCTCCACGGTGCGGCCGTAGGGATGATCCGGGCCATAGATGCGCTTGGAAAATTCGCGGCTGGTGATGTCGTTGGGGTTATCATTGCGACGGGCGATCGCCCCCCCTAATTGCTGTTTGGCCAGATCAATCTGATTGGCACGAAAGGCGGGTTTTTGGAGAATTTCCGCAAACAAATTGAGGACATCGGGGAGATCAGCGGTCAAACTGTCAAAGCTGGCATTGCCCACGGCATCGCCAATACTGGTTTCCACGGAAGCCGCCCGTTGTTCCAGGAATTGATTAATTTCATCGGGGGTGCGATCCTCTGTGCCGCCACTGCGCAACACTGTCCCCGTTAAACTGGCTAACCCCACTTGGTCGCTGGGTTCGAGGCGGCTGCCGGTGCGAAAGCTGGCTTGGCCTGATACCAAGGGCAACTCATGGTTTTCCATCAAATAGACAACGATGCCATTGGCCATGGTGTAGCGTTCATAGTTCGGCATTTCCACCGCCCGCAGGGGGGGGAATTCCAACTCTGTATAGTGGCGAGCCGTGGCAGCGGCCACCATGGGAGCCGAAAGCACCACAAACAGCAGGGAACCGATAAGGAGGATCAATCCCCTTACCCAAGGCAGGGGCAGGGAAAAACGGAAGCGAGGGGTGTGATAATGGTTCATCAGTCTTGGGTACGGATTAACTGGCCAACGGTTTTATTTTCGGGGCGGAACGTGGCGCGGGCAATGCGCTGAATATCCGCCGGGGTGACGGCTTCGATTTTGGTCAATTGGTCAAAGAGATTGCGCCAACTGCCGGTTTTCCCCTGGTATTCCGCCAGGAGCCGGGCCATGCCACCATTGGAGGCGAGCGATCGCAACAAACCGGCTTGGGCCTGTTTCTTGACCCGCTCCAATTCCGTCGCCGTCACCCGCTCCTGTTTGAGCCGTTCAATTTCCCCATGGAGGGCGGCCGCCACGGCATCTAACTCTACCCCTGGAGCGGTGAGGGCATAAAACAGCAGGAGGTTGGGGAATTTATCCCCAGGAAAACCGCCGTAGCCGGCGGCCCCTAAAGCGAGACGCTGTTCTTCCACGAGGGATTTATAGAGGCGGGAGGTGCGGCCGGAACTGAGGATGCTGGCCATGAGGTCATAGGCCATGCTATCGGGGTGCATGCCATTGGGGCGATGGTAGCCCTCCAAATACCAAGGTTCCGAATCGAGGCTGAGGGTGACGGAACGGGGGGCGGTTTGGGGGGGTTCCACCAGTTGCACCTGGGGAGGGGCCGGTTTGGCGGCATAGCGGCCAAAATAGACCTCCGCAAGCTGGCGAACTTGGGCAGGGTCTACATCCCCCACAATGGCCAGGGTGAGGTTATTGGGGACGTAGTAGAGATCAAAAAAGTCTTGGACGTTTTGCCGGGTGAGGTTGCGGATATCTTCGTTGTAACCAATGACGGGCCGGCGGTAGGGATGGACTTGGAAGGCGGCATCGAGGAACGCTTCCACCATTTGGCCAATGGGGGAATTATCGGTGCGCCACCGTCGCTCCTCTAAAATCACCTGCTGCTCTTCAAAAAATTCCCGAAACACCGGATCTAAAAACCGCTCCGATTCCAGGGACATCCACAGTTCTAGCTTGTTGGCGGGCAAGCTATAGGTGTAGAGGGTATAGTCGGCGGAGGTGGCGGCATTGAGGCCCACACCGCCGGCCTGTTCAACGATTTGGCCGAATTGGTTTTGAATGGCGATCGCCGCTGCTTCCTGTTGGACTTGTTCAAATTCAGCATTGAGGGCTTCAGCCTTGGCGGTATCCCCCGCAGCTTGGGCAGCGCGGCGTTGCTCAAACAGTTCATCAAGGCGATCCAACAGCGGGGCCTCCTGTTCATAGTCCCGCGTCCCGATCCGGGTTGTGCCTTTAAACGCCAAATGTTCGAGGAAGTGAGCCACGCCGGTTTGACCATCGGGTTCATCGGCTCCCCCCACATCGGCATAGGTGGCAAAGGACACCACCGGGGCCTCGTGGCGTTCCAGGACGATCACGTTGAGACCATTATCAAGGGTGAACTCGGTAATATTATTGGCTACCCGGTCAATATAGGGCTGCATCGTTGACCGGGAAGAGGCGAACTGAGCCGCTGCACTGGGGGGAAATAGCGACCAGAGGGCAATGATCAGGCTCAGGCAAAGGGCAAGGGTAGCACGGGGCGATGGATGTGGTGAGGTGGATCGCAACGAAGGCATAGAATATTAGGCAGTGGTTGGCTGACAGTATTTCCACTATAGCGATACTCCACCCCCCTTGTTGTTTGGCTCTTAACCTTTATATTCAATCAACGTCGCCGTCTTCCCCTGCCAACGGGTGAGCCAATATTGCCCTTGGCCGATGGCTTGGGGGATTTTGGAAAGGACGGTATAAAAGGCGTAGAGGCGAGCATGGGAGGGGCGATCGCCTGCCCCAATTCGATAGCGATAGACCCGCCAAATTAAATAGGGATACCCCAACAGCAGTAGGAAGCTCAGTCCTTGGGTGGGCCAGGCGAGAATCACCATGGCGAGGGGAACCCCTGCCCCCCAGAGCCAGCCGCTCTTGTGTTGCCGTTGCATATAGTATTCCGGCGGCCCCCCATAGCGGGCAAAGCCTTCGGCAACGGCCCAACCCCCCCGAATTGATCGCCGCCAAAACTGGCTCAATTTCATCATCGCCGCATCATGGAGCGTCATATCCGCATCAAGGCGAAAAATCCGCCAGCCCGCCCGCCGCAACCGGATACACATTTCCGGCTCCTCCCCACAGATCAGACGGGGA
>RECT01000142.1 GCA_007693875.1 Spirulina sp. DLM2.Bin59 | reverse complement strand
CTGGACTCAGCACCAAAACCGGCAAAGAGGACGTTAAAGATCGAGCGGTTCATGGCTTTACACATGATATTCGTGAGGATGATCCCCGATGCCCCCACCAGCGCCCCGGCAATGATCAACATATTGTTATTGACCACAAACCCGGCCGCCGCCGCTGCTAACCCCGAATAGGAGTTAAGCAGGGAAATCACCACCGGCATATCACCGCCGCCGATGGGAATCACCACCGCTACCCCTAAAATTAGCGAGGCAGCAATTAAGCCCAAGAAAACCGGCAGGTTGCTGGGATCAATACAGAAGAATACACTTCCCACCAAAAACGCCACCAACAGCAGCGCGTTGAGGGGTTGTTGGAGGGGGAATAATAAGGGCGCACCGGGGAGGATGCCCTGGAGTTTGCCAAAGGCGATAAAACTCCCCGTGAGGGTGACACCGCCGATCAGTACCCCGAGGATGATTGTGATTAGGGCGGTGGTGGTGAGGGGGAGATCGAGGCTGAGGAGTCGCCAAAATTCAGCGATCGCCACCAGGGCCGAGGCCGCCCCCCCTAAACCGTTGAAAATCCCCACCATTTGGGGCATGGCGGTCATGGCCACCCGGTAGGCGGCGATCGCCCCAATCACTGACCCCACCACAACCCCAGCGAGGATCAGCGTATAGTTCAAAACCTGCTGCTCCAGGAGCGTCGCCACGACGGCGATCAGCATCCCCACCGCCGCCAGTTGATTGCCGCGACGGGCACTAGCAGGAGATCCCAATTGCTTTAACCCCACAATAAACAGGGAAGCGGCCACCAAATAACTTAATTGAATCCCCGTCGGGAGAAATTCTGTCCAATTCATCGCGGTTCCCTATTTTTTAAACATTAACAACATGCGATCGGTGACGAGGAAGCCGCCCACGACGTTAATCGTAGCCAGCACCACAGCAATCAGGCCCAGGGCAATACTGATATTCCAGCCCAACGCACCGGAAACGAGGATCGCCCCCAAAACGGCAATGCCGGAAATGGCATTAGCACCGGACATGAGGGGGGTGTGGAGTGTGGGGGGGACTTGGTTAATCACTTCAAACCCCACAAAGGAAGCTAAAACAAACACAAACAAACAGGTGATCAAAGTGGCAGTGGTCATGATGATAGGCTCAAACTTGGGCTTCAATATTGAGGGCGGACTTCACCCGTTCGTTACGGATTTCGCCGCCATGGGTGACACAGGTGGCATCGACAATATCATCCTCAAAGTCGAGATTGAGGGCGTTGTCTTTGATCAGGTATTGCAGCAACGTTGCTACGTTTTTGGCGTAGAGTTGGCTGGCATGGACGGGCATTGAGGAGGGCAGGTTAGTGGGGCCGATAATCGTGATGCCGTGGTAGTTGATGTCCTTGCCGGGTTCGGTGACTTCGCAGTTGCCCCCCTGATTGGCGGCAAGATCGACAATCACGGAACCGGGCTGCATCCCTTCCACCATGGCGGTGGTGACGAGGATCGGGGCCCGCTTGCCGGGAACTTGGGCGGTGGTGATCACCACATCGGCTTGGGCGATGCGATCGCTCAATACCGCTTGGGTTTTAGCCCGGGCCGCCTCGGAAACTTCCTTGGCATAGCCCCCTTCCGCTACGGTGTCCTCGCCCAGGTCAATATCGACAAATTTGGCCCCCAAACTTTGCACTTCTTCCTTCACTGCTGGGCGAATATCAAAGGCTTCAACAATGGCCCCTAACCGGCGGGCGGTGGCGATCGCCTGTAACCCTGCCACACCGGCCCCCATCACAAACACCTTGGCGGGCCGGATCGTTCCGGCGGCGGTGGTGAGCATCGGGAAGAATTTCGGCAGGGCGGCGGCTCCCAGTAATACGGCCTTATACCCGGCGATCCCCGCCTGGGAAGAAAGGGCATCCATGCTTTGGGCGCGGCTGGTGCGGGGGATCAACTCCATGCTGAAGGCGGTGATCTGGCGGGCCGCTAGGGTTTGGATCAGTTCAGGATCTCCTAAGGGATTGAGGAAACTGATCAAGGCTGTGCCGGGGCGCATCTGCTCAACTTCTGCCCGGCTGGGGGGGGCAACCTTGAGGATCACATCGGCATGACCCCAAAGCTCGGCGCGATCGGCAACCACAGCAGCCCCAGCGTCGCTGTACTCTTGATCACTAATGTAGGAGCCTTCGCCGGCCTTGGCTTCCACAAGGAAATGCCAATCCGCTTGTACCAATCGCTGAATCGTAGCGGGAACCAAGGCCACGCGCCGTTCACCGACTTCTATAGCCTCACGGGCGATCGCAATTTTCATAGGTCAATTTCTCCTCAAACAATTCAGTACACCAGTCTAGACAAGTTAGCCCCATAGGGGCATTCCGACTGTATCGGCCATGGTGACGATGGTAATCCCCCTGTTTATGACTTCACCGTGTTCAATCGCACCATTTGATGCTGTTGTCAGTCTGCCCTTGCATCCTAGGGCGATCGCCCCCAGATCCCGCCGGTTCTTTAACTTGTTTTATGTTTTGCCCCCCGAAATTGGCACAAAACGGAACAAATCTGGCCCCCCCTCCCGTCAACCGCCTCAGCATTCTGATATATTCAAGAACAATTGCTAAACATTACGCTTTGTTTACAAAAAAAATTCCCGTTTTACCCTCAGCCCCCTGTACCCCACGGCCTATGTCATTTTCCAAAACCCTGCGAAATCGTCTGATTGCTGGTCTTGCTGCGGCAGGCTGTGCGATCGCCGCCACCCCCGCGATCACTGCCGCTCAATCCGGCCTGACGATTTTTAGCGGTGTGGACCGCCCTAATTTGCTCAACTATGTGGTGCAGCACGGCGGCCGCAATGCTCGCAATGCCCGGTATCGCCTCCGCATCCCGGCTAATAAAGTTGAGTCAACGGTGGCGCAAGTTTCCATCTATATACCGGATTATTTTGGTGAGCCACAACAACGGTTCCGAAATCTAGAATGTGTGGAAAACTGTGAAAGTAACGAAGAACGACCAAACCGCAACGAAGAACGACCAAACCGCGTTTTTGCCTTTCAAAATCCCAATCGTCTCATTAATGTGCGCCATGGGCGCAACTATAGCAATAGTGTTCAAGTCGGCAATGCCCAAATTGAGGAAAACTGTTATCGTTCCTGGGATGGTAGCCGGGAAACCTTTTTCCATTGTTTACGGGTTCCTCTGCTGGAGCCAGTGCCAGCCCGCAGGCCCATCGAAGTCAGTTTAGAGCGGGTGCGTAACCCTTGGTTTGGCGGCACGTTCTATTTCCATGCCCTCTTGGTGACTTGTTTAGATGAGGGGGGCTGCTTCACGGGGGCAGGGGATGAGCCGGTGAACGATACGCCGGAGTTTGCCGATTTCCGTCGTGCCACTGTGGATTACGTCGGCACTTGGATTGTGTCGATTACCGATTAATTCCCCAGGGCGGGAATCGCTCTCTCCTCGGTTGGTTCACCGAGGGGGAGAGACACGGTAAACATCGTGCAACCCGGTTCGCTGGTGACAGTGATTTCCCCCCCATGGCGATCGACGATTTTCCGCACAATATCCAACCCCAAACCACTGCCTTCGCCAGCAACCTTGGTGGTAAAAAAGGGCTTGAAAATCTGCGGTAAAACCTCCGGGGGAATCCCCGGGCCAGAATCGGTAATCTCCACCTCAATGGCGGTGGGGGTGGCACGGGTGATAATTCGCAACTCCCCTCGGTTTTGCATCGCTTGGAGGGCATTGTGGATTAAGTTGCCCCACACCTGATGGAGTTCATCGGGATAGCCCAATAAGGGCGGGAGATCGGGGGTATATTGCCGCTCCACGGTGACACCCTGTTTGATTTGGTTGTGGTACAGGGTGAGCACGGTTTCGAGGCTGCTTTCCACATCGAGGGGCGATCGCACCCCGCTTTGATCAGAATGGGCATAGCGTTTGAGGGCAAAGACAATTTTTGCCGCCCGATCAGTGGCGATCGCAATATTGTGGGTACTGATCCGCATCGTCACCACTTGATAAATCCAATCCAGCCAGGTTAAATCCGACATCTGCGCCATCAGAGCCAAGGGTGGCTCCCGCAGGCCAATTTCACTACAAATCCGCGCCACCAAAGCCGCCTCCTCAATCCCCAAGGCCTCCAGGGACCGGGTGAGATGACGGCGGAGTTGCCGCTGCTCACGGGTGGATAGGGGTGGGGAGGGGGGTTGAATGTTCTGGAGCAGGGCGAGGAGTTGCCCCCGCTGATCCGGGGGATAGCCCTGCCAAATGTTCAGGAGTTTGGCAAAAGACTCCTGCCAAAAGGTTTCCAACACCCGCCCCGATGAACTGATAATGCCCAAAGGGGTATTGATTTCATGGGCAATACTGGCCACCAACTGCCCCAACGCTGACATTTTTTCTGATTGGATCAATTCGTTCTGCATCAATTGCAGTTCTTCAAGCGTGCGTTCCAGGAGTTGATTCTTCTGTTGGAGTTGGTTTTCCGCTTCCTTGCGATCGCGAATATCCCGCGCCACCCAAATCACCGTTTTTGGATCCAAGGGGGAAATCCGCGCCGAAAACCAAATCTCTTGCCCCGAGAGGGTCAAGCTGTAGTCAAAATCCGTACCCTCTTTGTCGGTTAAAACCCGCTGAATAATGTCAAACCAAAGTCGGGCGGTTTCAGGGGCGAAAAATGCCGCCACCGTCTCGTTAATCCAATCCAGTTCATGATCATAAAGGGTGCTGAGGTGGGTCGGAGCAATCTCGATTTCATCGATTTGGCTGGGGGCCACATGAATCACAAGCACCACATCGGTCATCGCTGCGAGGATGCCCCGCAGTCGGGTTTCTGAGGTGGCCAATTGTTGGGCAATCAGTTGGCGCTCCTCCACCTGCGCCTTCAATTGCGCTTGGACTTGAGCCAGTTCTCGCTCTTGTTGGGCAAGGCGTTGTTGTAATCCTCGCACCGATACCTGATTCTCCTGTCGCGCCATTGTTGCTCAAGCCACTGGCTGATGTCCACCATGGCCCATTCTATAGCAGTAGTCAGTGCCCCGTTAATGCAACACCTCGTGGAGGAAGCCGAGGGCGGTGGTGTAGTCCTGCCGCACCATCCCCACCGTTGACCAGCCCCAAGCGGTGGCGGGGGCCTGCCACAGTTGCCAATGCTCCACCCCCGGATCGGCATAAAACGCCATGTCGCCAGCCCCCAATAGCGCCGAACTCCAATGGGTAAAGGGATCATGACTGAGGCGATGGATGGGAAAATTGCCCCCCAAGGGGACACCCCAACCATCGATGGCCACCAACCGCGTAATCATTCCCCCTTGCCTTTCCCAGATGCGGGCGGCGGCGATCGCCCCCACTACCCCCGCACTAAAGCCAATCAAGGTTACGGGTCGGGTGAGATCTGTTAACAGAGTGGCGATCGCTCTGCCATCATAGGGGGCGATTTCAGGCACCGGGACAGGACGCAATTCTACCCCCTGGGGGCCGAAAAGATCCCCCAATTGGGTGCAAAACGCCCTTGTCCCCCCTGGGGGGTTATAGCCGGGACAGACTAGAATAAGCATAATAAATCCCCTACCCCTGGATAACTGTGGTTGCAACTCCTGAAAAACGCCAAAACACTCACCCTACAGACAACGCCACCGAAGCCGACCGCGTCGCCGTGTTGCTGATGGGATATGGCGAAGTTGAGAGCTATGAAGACTTTGCCAACTATAACGAACAAGCCCTTAACCTCCTGACGGCTAAATTTGCCCCGGTTCCCCTCTGGCTCTATCCCCCCCTGGCCAAACTACTGGCCATCTTTGACCTCCACGAATGGAGCCATCAGCATGGCGAGTTCATCTCCCCCCATAACCATATTTTTGAGCATCAACGGGCGGGCATTGAACAGGAACTGCAAAAACAGTGGGGCGATCGCATTAAGGTTTTTAAAGCCTTTAACTTCTGCGCCCCCCACCTGCCGGAACAGGTGCTGGCCCAAATTAAAGCCGAAGGGTTTAGCAAGCTGTTAATCTATCCCCTGCTCGTCGTCGATTCGATCTTCACCAGTGGCATCGCCGTCGAACAGGTCAACGCTGCCCTCGTGGAACTCAACGAATCCCCCGCCCAATGGCCCACGGGAACCCGCTACATCCCTTCCTTTTACAACGAACCGGACTACATCGATCTATTAGCCCGCATGGTCTTGGCCAAAATTGATCAAGATCTAGCCGTGGCCCATCTCCCCTCCCAAACCGGCATTGTCCTCATGAACCACGGTTGCCCCCACAAGGCCAAGGGCTTCACCTCTGGGATTACGGAAAGTGAGGCCCTTTACGAAGCAGTCCGGAATCGCCTCATCCATCAATATCCCCTCATTTCCGTGGGTTGGCTCAACCACGACACCCCCTTAATTGATTGGACACAACCCAATGCCCAGTTAGCGGCCAGCAATTTGATTGATTTGGGGGCGACGGCGATCGTCATGATGCCCATCGGGTTTGCCACGGAAAACCACGAGACGATCCTTGATGTGGATCACATCATCGGCGCATTAAAACGCAAAGCTCCCCACGTCACCTATGTGCGGATGCCCTGCGTTAATGATCACCCGGAATTTCTCGCCATGGCCGCCCGCTGGGCCAACCCCCAAATTGAGGCCCTCCTCGGCGAAACCGCCACCCCCACCACGTTCATCCCCGAACTTTACGCCGACCACGGCCACGGTCACGATCACAACCATGATCACGGCCACCATCACCACCATTAACGCCACCCCATCTCAGGGTATGGCCCCGCGTTGGGGTCTACATTAT
>RECT01000082.1 GCA_007693875.1 Spirulina sp. DLM2.Bin59 | reverse complement strand
GGGAAGAAATTGCCGGCAGTCACGCCAACGACCCCACCTTTGAAGCCAGCATTCAACTCGGCCAACAATGGCGCAAAACCGCCCAATAAACTCAGCCAAACCCGATGTATATTCTAGACACTGATCATCTGAGCTTGATTCAACGCAATGGTGAACCCGGTAAGCGGATCTTGGCTAAAATAGCAACCGTTGACCGCATTAAACTTGCCGTCACCATCATCACCTATGAAGAACAAATCAGGGGACGGCTCGGCTTTCTCGCCCAAACCAAAACAGTTGAGCAACAAATTATCGCCTATGAAGGATTACAAAGAACAGCAAAAGACTATTGTCAGATCCCCATTTTATCCTTCGATTATCCTGCTGCAATTGAGCATCAACGCCTCCGCAAAGCCTACCCCTGATTAGGCACGATGGACTTAAAAATTGCTGCCATTACTTTAGTTCAAAATGCCACCCTCCTCACTTGCAACCAGTCTGATTTTGGCCTCATCCCAGAACTCTCCATCGAAAACTGGTCAATCAACAGTTTTTAAATCAAAGTGAGATCACTTTCCGTAGTTCATCCATAGCCGCAAGGTCAAAACAGCACCCCCATCCCCCCAACCCAGAAACCGGGTTGCCCCAATTGGCTCCTTTTCCCTCCAGATTGCCCCAAAAACCCGGTTTCTACTCACCCACCCCAGAAACCGGGTTTCTTGCATCCCCCCTTCCCGGCTACAGCCCCCTGAAACCCGATTTCTCAAAACCAAAACCCGGCGGCTCCCCTCCATCTTGCTAAAATGAGGCCAAGAACCCTCCATTAAACACCATGACCCAAACCCTCACAAAACCGATCTCCTTTGATCAATTTGTTGCCTGGTATCCAGAAAACCCAACTTGTAAATATGAACTACACAACGGAGCAATCGTCAAAATGCCCCTCGCAACAGGTCAACACTCCAACATTGCTGGCTTTATTACTGGCGAGATTCATTTTGAAATCAGACGGCTTAAACTGCCCTACTCCATTCCTGGGGATTGCTTAGTTAAATGCTCCGAAGATGAATCCGGTTATCTGCCTGATGTTATTGTCCTGGATCGAGAACAACTCAACCATGAACCCCGTTGGCAAAAAGAATCCGTGATTACCCTGGGAAGTTCGGTGCGGTTAGTCGTAGAAGTGGTGAGTAGCAATTGGCAGAATGATTATCTAAGAAAAGCCGGAGATTATGAACTCATGGGCATCCCTGAATACTGGATTGTTGATTATCTGGGCTTGGGCGGTCGCCGCTTTATTGGTGAAATTAAAACCCCGACAATTTTGGTGTATCAAATGATTGAAGGTGAGTACGAAGAGAAACAATTTAGAGGCGATCAAAGGATTGAATCTCGCGCCTTTCCAGAATTGCAACTCACCGCAGCACAGATTTTTCAAGCCTGAAACCGGAGCTAGACCCGAAACCTTGGGGAGATCAGTGGGCAGCCTACGCGATGGTGCGTGACAGCTTCGCCCCACAGCACCCCCCTGTTCACGGTTGGGAACCCGGTTGCGACCATTGCCCCCCAAACCCCCAGGGGCGAAAAATTTGAATTTAAATTAGACCCAAAATTTCCGGATCCACCCTGAACCCAAGGGTACTAAGGAATGGTAGATGCACCCTGATTTTGCTCCCCTCCCCGCACCCCCTGAATGCGTGGAGGGGTTTTTATTGCAACACCTGCATATTTTGAATCAGCCACTGTTCACCCTGACGCACCACCTGATACCGCACCCGCAAATTATCATCATAGGAAGCCGCTGCATTGAGTTGACCGTTGACATATTCCCGTGAAGCCTCCCGCACCGCTGCTTCAATCACCGCCCGGCCCGGGTTGTTTGGCTCAATATTCACGTTTTCCACCTCCACCCGGTGCTCATACTCTCGATGGGTATTGTTGGCCTGTAGCCCTGCTGCTAATTGTCGCCAAGAAGTGCGCAGCGGTTCAGCCAAGATGATCTCTAAGGTTTCCACTTGATAATCGGGGCCAAAGGCCAGGGTTTTGACCCGTAGCCAGGTTTCCACCACCTGCGCTGCGGTTTCTGTGTCTAAAGGACTGGTGGCTAGCACTGGCTCCGGAGGAGCATCGGGGTCGGGAATTTCCGGTAGTGGCTCAATGGCTAAGGGGGTGACTTCTGGCACCGGGGTTTCTGTGATTTCCTCTGGCCGGTTAAAGAACAGTTGCCAGAGTTGGGCGATCAGGAAACCGGCGATCGCCACCCCAATCACACCCCCAACCCCCACCAAGATGAGCCGGACATTGGTTTTTTTCCGGGGCGCATGACGCGGCGATCTCCTCGCCACCGGCATTTCTGCCTCTGGAACCGGGGGGCGTTCCCTCGGCCTAGGCGGCCGGGGGGTTTCCGGTGGAGTCGGTTGGGGGATGGCCGGATTGGCCGCAGCGGCCGCCTCCGCCTGCAATGCTGCCCCCACCGTAAGCTCCGGGTTCGGAGCCATGGCCGCCGCCGTCAGATGAGATTCCACCACCGCCCATTGATTTTGCGCTCCCGGCGTTTCCCCTTCCCCCGGTAACTGCTCTAAATAGCTCTGCACCGCCTCATCGGCAAAATAATCCTTGAGCGCCACCGTCTGATGTGCCAAATCCCGAAAATGGGGAAACACCTCCGTTTGCAGCCACCGCTCCCCATAGAGACACAGGCCCGGCAGCAAATCCGGCGCATCCTGGGAATGCTCTTGAATAAACTGCAAGGGTTCATGGTCTTGGCTCTGCTCCAGTTCCTGATTGGCCACTTCCGTTTGACCCAACAGCAACGCACAGATCGCCTGCTCCAAATGGACATCCTGCCGCCGTCCCAGCCGCCCCAACCAATCCTGAGCCTGGGCAATCAGTTGGGGCTGGCCATAGGCAAACCCCCGCGCCATCAAGGCATAGACCGCCAAATACATCGCCACTGCCGAGGGCCGCCGCGCTTCCAGTTCAAAAAGCTCCTGCTGCTCTGCGGTGGTGAGATGACTGCGCAGTTGTTGAATAAACCGGAGAAAATCATCTAAATCCAACCCCGATTGATCATCTTTCGTGCCATCAATGCCGCCCCGGTCTTCAATCATCTCCAGCAAGACTTTCATCCCCTGGCCCCGACTGGCTTCATCGCCATCTTCACGGGTCAGCAATTCTAAAATTCGGTAGGGCCGCAGTTTGTAGAGGTCGGCTTGGATTTCGCCGCGAATATTGGCAAATAGCCCCTCCCGGAGCAGTAATTCCTGGCCATAATGGGCGGTGTGGGCGGCCTGTTCCGAGGCCCCCTGTTGCCATTGCTCCCGCCCCAGTTCCAAACTGGCGAGGGCGAGGGTGAGGACAATATCGGCGCGGATGAGGCGATTGTTCACCAATTCCGCCTGTTCCGGGGGGAGTTGAGCCTTGGGATCGAGGAGGGATTGAGCCAGTTGTAACACCAGTTCATATTCCCCCAATTCATGAAGCAACAACAACGCCCCTAGCAATTGGTTATGGTTGATCTCCAAACTGGGGGATTGGGGATCGGGGGAGTTGAGGAAATTGGCATCGTAGTGCGATCGCTCCTCCGGGTTGGCGAGGACGCTGTAGGCCTCATCGAGTAACTGCTTACGGGTATTGATCGCCAGATCGCTATATTCCCGGCGGGGCAATTGCAGGGCGCGGTCATGGTAGGCCTGACTCAATTGCTGGCCATCGGCTTGAATGGGAATCCCCAAGATTCGGTAATAATCCAGCGGAATGCGCACAGTCAATTCTCCCAGCGATGCGATGGTGAAAGCTTTTCGGTGAGCCGAGACAAACCGGCATGAAACGAAGTTATCTTAACATCATCTATTGCCGGGGGATGGTTAACTTTGGCGTATGGGTTGGGAAGTGGATTGTAGGGGCGAAAATTTTTTCGCCTTCCCCTAGGCCCCTCTATCCTCTATCCTCTTTCCTCCCCCGCCGGTTCTTGACTCTGTTGCCAGATCAACCGTTGCACAGGGGCGATCGCCCGATTCACTTCCTGACCCTTACGCTGGGGATTGGCGAGAAAGGCCGCCTGCTCTTGGGCAATCATCGCCACATCTTGGCGCACTAACCCATCCAATAGCCCCCGCGCTGAGTTGAAGAGGCTATTTTTCACCCAGCGGCGGAAGGGGATCGGGAGTTTATGGAGTCGCCAGAAGGCATTGAGGGAGGTGAAATGAATCAGGTAGGCGCGGGTGTGGGTGGGGCTGACGGGGCAAAACAGGCAGTAAATTTTGAAATCATTGCCCAAAGTTGAGGCCCAATGGGGGTAGATATAGCTCACCGTGAGGGGTTCGGGGTGGAGTCGCCGCAGGGCGGGGATGAACAGTTGAGAGACAGACCAGATTTTATCGATTTTGTAGTAGCTTTGGGCTTCGTATTGGGCATCAATGCGCTGGGGTTGGGCTTCAATGCGCTCTAGTTTGGCCGCTGCCCAGGCTTGGAAATTGTCATGGAGATGGCCGTGGTGCATATCCATCAGGTTTTCAATCAAGTAGGAAAAATGGCCGGGGCAGTCGATGGTCGTCCAAGAGGCGATGTAATTAAGGTGATCCCATTCCGGCAGGCCCATTAAGGGGACATCGGCCCCATCCCCCTCGCCCCCAAACAGCCAAATAAACCCATCCTGCTCCCGCACCGGGTAGGTTTTAACCTGGCAGGTGGGGAGTTTTTGCCCGGCTTCTAAATAGGGGATCGCGGTACAGTTCCCTGCTGGGCCGATGTGCCAACCATGGTAAGCGCAGGCGATCGTCTCCCCCACCACGGCCCCCTCGCTCAATTGCACATGGCGATGGGGGCAACGGTCTTCTAGGGCATGAACTTGGCCTTGGCTATCCCGATAGAGGGCGATCGCCTCCCCCCACAGCACCACCGCCACCGGCTTTTCCCGCAATTCACTGCTTTGGGCCACCCCATACCAATGGTGACGGTTAATCCCACAGGTACGGAGTTGAGCGAGGGCAGGCACAGGCAGAAGCGGCGTTGAGGGACTCATGGCAGGGGGTAATGATCAAATTAACGGGGCGCTGCCCAGGACTTTAGTAGCTATTGATACTAAAATTACCACTGATTGTAATTTTTGATACCAAAAAATGCCCTTTCAGCCATCAAAAGCATCGTTTATGTCCCAGGTCAGAAATCTAAATCTAAAAAAACTCTTAAAACTACGTAAAGAAATGTAAAATAATGCTTGCATTCCCAAGTTTTTCACATTTCCCCCCTAATCTACATGATTGAAGAACAAAGTATGAACAACCCAGGTAGGTGTCTGATGGCTACGCTCACACTGCTCCCCCAAGTTAATCAACGAATCCGACTCAGCGAAACGCTTTACGAAATCTATAGCAAAATTCATCAAGTCCAATCCCTCACCAGCGTTGAGTACCAGATCCTCTACACCCTCAAGCAGGATCAAAATTTAGGCGAAGACCACCGCAACATGCTGACTCGGATCTTCCACACGCTGGACAAACTCGATAAGCAGCACAAATCCCAACGGTATCAACCCGCCTGCGCCTGTGCCTAAGGGACGACGGCAGGGATAGGGAGTTCAATGTTCTTGTGTTCTTGGGTTTAATCCAGATCTCCCAGCCTAAGCCCCTAGCGCATCACCCGTAGTTGTTGTTCTCGGCGCGTGAGACTATCGCACAGCATTCCCACAATATATTTCTCCAACTGTCGTGCTAGGGCGGGTTGTGCCTGTTGCATTTGCTGAAACCTTTCCTGGCTCAAGCCGTAGAGTTGTGTTTCCACCTCTGTCACCACTGCACTGGATAGAGGCGGCTTGCCATAGAACCGCATTTCCCCCAATAGATTGCCCTGCGTTACCGTTTGCAGTCGTTTGGTCTTGCCATCGGGGAGTTTGAGGAGGACGCTCACCCGGCCGGAGGCGACGAAGTAAAGCCGATTGGCCATGGGGGGGCGATCGCGGCTCGCTTCCCCATCCTGGGGATAAACCGACTCTCCCGCTGCCAACGTCACCGGCTCCAAATAGGCGCAAAACGTCTCAACCTGTTGAGGTTCGAGGAATTTTTCAGTGAGGGTATGGCGAAAATCCGCCGTGGGGCTGGCACTGGTGGCCAGGAGCAGATTCTCGCACCATTCCAAACCCCGATCAATGTCGTCGAAAAACTGACAGGTTCCCCCCGCCGCCAGGGAGCAAGTATTTTCCTGGGCGGGAATGGCACCGCCCTGCTCTAATTGAGCGCGAAACCCGGGGGCCAGGTTGGTAAAAACGAGGGTGATCTGCTGCTGTTGGGCGAGGGTGCGGATTTTGCGGCAACTCAACACCGCAGAGGAATCAACACCAGTAACTTGGCGGAAATCCAAGACGATAAATTGCAACGGCTCGCCATCCCCAAGGCGTTGTTTAACTTGCTTGAGTAAATAATTGGCGGTGCCGAAAAAGAGAAAGCCCTGTAGTTCTAGGATAAAAATGCGATCGCCCCTTGCGCTCAACTGGCCTAACTCTGCCCCAGTGCGCTCCACATTACTGCGGGTGGTAGCTCCCGATAGCACCTCTTTGGCCACATCCACATGGCTGTAGTGATACATAAACAGCAATACCGAAAGGATAAACCCGACGGCAATCCCCTGTAAAAATCCCAACAGGTTAATGGCCACCACCATGGCAACGACGGTGAAGTAGTCCATGCGCGGTAACATCCCCCAGGATTGCACCAGCCATTTATAAAGGAGGGTGAGGCCGAGATAGAGGAGCAGGCAGCCGAGGACGGGCTTGGGGAAATAGGCCAGGAAT
>RECT01000287.1 GCA_007693875.1 Spirulina sp. DLM2.Bin59 | reverse complement strand
CGCTGTTGGGCGGCCACAGGGGCGGTAATCACCTCCCGCGCTTCGAGGTCGTTAATCACCTCAATGGCCGCCTCCCGTGTCACGGGGGCAGCCAAGGCGGGGGCGATGGGGGTTAACCAGAGGCTGAGAGCAAGCAACAAGCCAATCCAAAAACGCATTGGGGCGAGAGAGAATAACAATTAGCCCTATTGAAGCCCATCCTGCCCCCCACGGCCTGCCCCATGGGCCGTTTATCCCGCTGGCCCCCAAACCGATAAAAAATTCCTGCCCCTTCCAGGACAGGAATTTTCACCCCAGAATGGGGGATTTTAACAATGCTGTGGACTAATGAATACTCCTCCACCTGCTACGCGAGGTGGCGGAATGCGTCGCTAATTTTGTTCAACAATGATTTTAGCAACCATGCCCGCGCCACGGTGGGGTTGGCAATAGTAATCATATTCGCCTGCGGGCGCACCAGCGAAATCAGCGGTGTAGGATTCGCCAGCGGAGAACAGCAATTGATCTTTAGAAAGCTTTTTCAAATCTGCACCAGCGGGGCCTTTATCAAAAACGGCATTGTGGGGGCCCAGTTTATTCATCACAAACTTAACGGTGTCCCCAGAACTGATCGTCAGTTCGGTGGGTTCAAACTTCAGCAGGCCATTATCTGCGCCCATTTTAACGGTGTATTCTGCGGCGTTGGCGGGTTGGGCGGTGAGGGCGAAGGAGGCGATCGCCAACAGCACCATCGAGAGCATTAGACCTAATTTTTTTAACATGGGGTTCTACAAGTCGTCGAATTTTGCTGTAGTTGATTCTATAACGCCACGCCGCGAAAACCAAGACAAGCCGTCGAAATTCGCCCCCTTTTTCCCAAACAGCGAAAAACCAAGGGGCATGATCCCCTTGGTTTTGTCCATTGACCCTCTCCCTGGGGAGAGGAAAGAGGATAGAGCAGAGTTTAGGGTTCTCCCTCACTCCTCACTCCTCACTTCCTACTTCCCTAGTTCACGGTTTTACCACCGCCCCACATATAGCCTTGGAGCTTGGGCTGTACCAGAATGTAACCGGCAATATCCCGGAGATCATCTTGGGTGTAGCTGCGCATTTCCGGCCAGAGGTCGGCTCGTTTCGTGCTGGGGTGCAGATCGCTGAGATCCAATTCCCCATCGTAGCTGGTGGGGCTGTTGGCGTAGTCCACCAAAGCCGCAACATTATCCAATGGAGGTTCAGCCCCTTCGAGGTCTTCTAAACGGAGAGTAACGTTGGGGTTAGTTTTGGTGCGGCCCGCCATGTGGCATTGGGAGCAGGTATCGTTAAATAGGCGTTTGCCATGTTCAAGATCAGCATTGCTGATCACAGCGGTGTCACCAGCGGGATTGATTTTGATGACCCGATAGACTTCATTCACATCAACCGCCGCCGCCGGGGCCGCAGCAAGTTGCCAGCTAAAAACTAGGGTCGCGATCGCCACTAGGATTAATCTCACAGGACGCATCATTCTCCTCCAAAGTGATTTGTGATCCATGTCTTAAAATATTGATTCAGCAATACAGCAGGTTGGTCGCGGATCAGGGCGATCGCTCCTCATCAAGGGGAGTAACCGAACTCACTCCCGCCGATGATGGCTCAAGGGAACCATGGCCCCATCCATGACACAATTTCCATAGATTATAGGATGCAAGGGGACGCTAGCAGAGAAGAACCTCGATCCTGGGGGGGATAAACAGGGGATTTTGGAGGATTCCTGTCCCATCCTCGGCAAATATGGCGATAATGGGCAACATTGTGGTTTGTTAACCATGGGGGAGTTTCCCCCAATGGAGCGAAAACCTTGCATCTTCAACATTGAGGAGTGTTTCATGGCATTAGAATTCGTAAGTTCCGGCGGTGATCCCCAAGTGGGCAATCTGGCAACGCCGATCAATTCCTCCGGCTTAGTCCGGGCTTGGATTAACAATCTGCCGGCCTATCGCCCGGGTTTGGCGGCAAAACGTCGTGGCCTAGAGGTGGGGATGGCCCACGGTTATTTGCTCTATGGGCCTTTTGCGCTTTTGGGGCCAATGCGGAATACATCCCAAGCTTTGGGTGTGGGCCTGATGTCAACGTTGGGGTTGGTGTTGATCTTGACGATCTGCCTCGGCCTCTATAGCCGCGTTGGTATTGGCAAACCCATCGCCACCATCACCACCCCCAATCCTCCGGACTGTTTTAGCACCGCCGCCGGTTGGCATGATTTCAAAAAAGGCTTTTTCGTGGGCGGTACAGGTGGAGCTTTTGTGGCCTACCTGATCACGATCGCCCTCGTATCATTTGGTCTACTGTAGCCACAGCCCCAACCACCTCATTCCCCAGGGAATGGGGTGAATTGATCAATCTGGGCAAAGAGGCGATCCAGGTGCGATCGCTCCGTATAGGGATTGAGTAAGACAGCTTTAAGCCACACATTCCCCCGATAACGGGGCAGGGAAAGGAAAAAATCCCCCTGAGCGGTTAAAAATCGCTGAAGTTCCCGGTTCCAATCATCCCAAGCCTCTGGGGGCAAATGGGCGGGGGTGGCGCGAAAACAAATAATATTCATTTCCGGCAGGGTGGCTAGGGTTAAATCCGGCCGTTGGGCGATGTGGTGGAGAAAATAGCGGGTGAGATCATAACTGCGCTCAATCAAGGCCCCATAGCCCGATCGCCCCAAATGTTGGAACGATAACCAAAGCTTGAGAATATCGGCGTGGCGTGTCCCCTGGATCGAGATTTCTCCCAAATTGGGGCAGTCGGGGGCGTGATCCATGTAGGGGGCAGGAATTTGCACCTGTTGGGAGAGTTGATCAAAGGCCCGAAATAAAACCATGGCGCAGGTTTTGGCCACATAGAGCCATTTTTGCGGGTTGAATGTGATCGAATCCGCTTGCTCAATGCCCTCTAGGCGGTGGTTTTCCGCGTCTGACCAGATCAACGCCCCCCCATAGGCGGCATCCACATGGAACCAAAGGCCGTGATCATGGGCGATCGCCCCCATCTCCCCTAAGGGATCAATATTCCCTGTCACCGTCGTTCCGGCAATCCCCACCAGGGCGAAGGGGGTTTGCCCTTGGGCGCGGCTGGTTTTCAGTTTGGCTTGAAGATCTGCTAAATCCACCTGCCCCCGCCCATTGGTCTTGAGGGCAATCACCGCCTCAGTACCTAAGCCTAAAATCATCGCGGCCTTGTGAATCGAGGTATGCACCAACTCCGAAGCGAAGATCACCGGTCGCCCTAGCCCCATCATCCCCGCCGTTAAGGCTTGGGGAAAAGCGCAATTGCGGGCCGCCGTCAGGGCCGCTAAATTGGCCAACGTCCCGCCGCTGGTGAGCAATCCCCCCCCTTGGGGGCCGAGGCCAAATAAACCCGCGATTTGGGTTAATAGCAAGGCTTCGAGCCGGGAAAAAACCGGCGACATTTCCACGCAGAGGAGGTTATTGTTTAACGCCGCCACAAGGAGATCGCCGATGATCGAAACCGTTGTGGGTAGGGAATCCATGTGGCCCATGTAGCCAGGATGGGCAGCATTCATGGAGGCGCGACAAAGGGATTCGAGGGGGGTGAGCCAATGTTGGGGATCGGATGGGAGGGTGGCGATCGCCTCTAGATCTAACCCGAGGGGAGGCAGGGGCGATCGCCCCGTGGCCTCGCTCATCAGTTTGAGCAATAAATCTAGGCCCTGCTGGAGCAAGGCCTGAACTTCAACAACATTGCCGCCCCTGGGATCGATAAAGGCAGCGGGAATCTGGGGGAGGGGTTGCTCCATTTAGGCGATCGCCGCTTTCAACGTTTGGCAAAAGGTGCTGATTTCCCCTAAGGCCGCCGCCGGTTCTCCCGTGGCCAACCGCTTCACGATCGCACTCCCCACAATCACGCCATCGGCCCCCCAAGCCCGCAACTGCCGCGCCTGCTCCCCATCAGATACGCCAAACCCAACCCCAATGGGTTTATCGGTGTGTTGCCGCAATTGGGGCAATAAATCCTGGACTTGGCTGGCCACCTGGGTTCTCGCCCCCGTCACCCCGGTAACACTCACCAGATAAATAAATCCTTGGGATTTGGCAGCAATGGCGGCGATCCGCGCCGGGGGACTGGTGGGGGCAACGAGGAGAATCACCTCAATCCCATGCTGGCTAGCCGTTTCCAGCACCCCATCCGCTTCTTCTAGGGGCAAATCCGGGATCACTAAACCCTTCACCCCAGCATCGGCAATCTGGGCCATAAAAGCATCCACACCGCGATGATAAATGGGGTTGTAGTAGGTGAAGAGGATGATCGGGGCCTTGATTTGGGTATGGTGCGATCGCACCACATCCAGCACCCCCTGGAGCGTGACCCCCTGTTTTAGGGCACGGGTGGCCGCCGCCTGAATCGTCGGGCCATCGGCTAAGGGATCAGAATAAGGCACACCCAATTCAATCAAATCCGCCCCCGCTGCATCTAAAACCTTCAAGGCCTCCCCGGTGGTAGCCAAGTCCGGATCACCGGCAGTAATAAAGGGGATCAGGGCGCAGCGGCCTTGGGCTCGGAGAGCGCGGAAGCATTCAGAAACGGAGGTCATGGAGGCAGGGGGATAGGATTTCGGGATCCTGATTTTATCAATAAATGGGGAACGGGGAACGGGGGTTTGAGCCTTGGGCTGATTAACCCCCTGCCTTAGATCTACCAAGGCCACGCATTCCGCCTACTGGGCGGCGAAGGGCGTACAACGTCCCCCCAAACCTTCCACAATTACGCAGGTATTAGCCGCCATCATCCCTACATAGCTTCCCGCTGTGCCGGTGCTTTCCGTGTATAGGGGGTTTTCCGCGACGGTGACACCCGCTTCCCGGGCCACAGTGGCGATCGCCCGATTGGAGGCGGTCAATTCTGTGAAAATCGTCGGCACATTGGCCGCTTGGATTTTCTCCACCACATTCTTCACCGCCGCCGCACTGGGGGTTTCTTCCGTGCTCACCCCCTGGAGGGCTTTGCTGGCTTCAATGCCATAGGCTTCAACGAAGTAATTAAAGGCATCGTGGGTGGTGACAAGCACCCGCTGACCAGCGGGAATCGTTTCTACTTGCTCCCGAATCCAATCATCCAACTCGCTCAACGTGGCCGCTAACTCGGCGGCGTTTTCTTCATAGGTTTCAGCATGCTCCGGGGCAACTTCCGCCAAGGCCGTGGCGATGATATCCACGACGGTGATCATGTGCTGGACGTTATGCCAAACATGGGGATCGGGAACCTTTTCATCATCGCGGGCATGATCGTGGTCATGATCATGATCGTCGTGAGCATGATCGTGATCGTGAGCATGGTCATGATCGTCGTGAGCATGGTCGTGATCGCCGTGATGATGATGATGATGCACCGCCAAAATCGGGTCAGGAACCGCCTTTTCATACACTGCCAAGGTTTTCACCCCCGCATCGGCACTCTCCGCCAAGCCCGCTGTCCCGGCGGAAAGGTTGTAGCCATCGTAAAGGAATAGAGCCGCTTGGGCGATCGCCCGCCGATCCGATGGCGTTGCCTGGTAGGTATGGGGATCCTGATCCGGATCCATCAAGCAAGTGAGATCAATGGTTTCCGCCGCGACCTGACGGGTGAGATCACATAAAATATCGCTGGAGACGACGACTTGCACCTGTTCCTCTGGTGTCGGCTCCTCTGTCACCGATGGGGGGGCAGCGGTGCAACTGGCTAAAAGGAGCGGGATCAGCGCGAGGAAGCGACGATGATCCCCCTTAAAAAAGGGGATTTTTTGCGGGGCTTGGGTGGGATTAGAGGCGAATAGAGGCATGGCCAATCAGAATGAGAATCGTTATCAGTTTAACCTGATCAAGATTGTGCCACAACCGCAGGTTATATTGAATGATAGTCATTCTCACACTGACCAGCCCACACTGACCATGCTCGAAGTCTGTCACCTCACCGCCAGCTACCGTAATCACTTGGCAATCCGTGATGTTTCCTTTGTGTTACATCCGGGGCAAGTGACAAACCTTTTGGGGCCCAATGGCGCGGGAAAAAGTACAGTCCTGAAGGCTTTGCTCGGATTGGTTCCCCTCCACAGCGGCAAAATTTTCTGGCATAAAACCCCCCTCCGGCAACATTTGCGACGGGTGGCCTATGTTCCCCAACGCAACGTCATTGATTGGGATTATCCCATTACCGTGGAAAATGTCGTGCGGTTGGGGCGAGTTCGTCAGGCGGGTTGGTTGCGGGATTTATCGCCGAGGGCGAAGGCGATCGCCCGCCATGCCCTCGATCGCGTCGGCATGGGCGACTATCGCCGCTATCCCATTGGGGAACTCTCCGGAGGACAGCAACAACGGGTCTTTATTGCCCGAGCCTTGGCCCAAGAAGCAGAGATTTTCTTTTTTGATGAACCTTTTACCGGCATTGATCACCAAACGGAAGGGGTTTTGTTTGAAATTTTTGCCCAACTCAAAGCCGAGGGCAAAACCCTCTTGGTGATTAGCCATGATCTCGGCAATAAGCTGGCCCATTATGATCAATTCCTGCTGCTCAATCAGACCCTAATCGCCGCTGGGAGTCAGAAAGAGGTGATGTGCCCCGATTGTTTGGAGCGGGCCTATGGGAAGGGGTTTTTCCTGCGGGCGGCTTGATGGGGGAGTGGGAAGTGGGAAGTAGGAAGTGGGTTTTATGGGGCTGATGATGTTGAATCCTTGGGCTGTTGTTGTGGAACCCCTACAATTTGCCTTTATGCGCGTTGCTCTCCTGATGGGGGCCATTTTGGGGGTGCTCTGTGCCGTGACGGGGAGTTATCTGATTG
>RECT01000138.1 GCA_007693875.1 Spirulina sp. DLM2.Bin59 | reverse complement strand
ACGTTGTGGCCACCACTTGGATATCATCCCGGAGCCATTGCGGAAACAACGGGCGTAGGGGGCGGTCAATTAACCGGCAGGTTAACGTCACCTTATCCGGTGGCCGCCCTTCCCGGCGCAAAAACCCCCCCGGAATCCGACCCCCGGCATAGAGCCGTTCTTCGTAGTCAACCAACAGCGGGAGAAAATCAATACCCTCGCGGCCTGTGGAGCGTGTAGCGGTGACTAAAACAGCGGTTTCCCCGGATTGAATCAACACCGAGCCGCCAGCCTGCGGCGCAAGGAGACCCGCATGAAGCCGAATATCCGGGCCACTAAAGGATATTGACTTGTTAAATTCTTGCATCTTCTGTGCTTGTCCTTTCTTACTTCTATATTCTTCTTCTCAGGACAATCCTAGCATTTTAGTCTTGCCCTGAGACAACACCAGGGAAGAGTGGGGCATTTTTCGATTCTCTTTTTACGACGAGTAACCCTAGCGATGGCGATTTTACACGGGAGTTGGATTTACAAAACGACGGGAAGCTATTTCTTCCTGTGGGGGGAGACTTGGCGGCTGGCCCTCCCGGAGCAAGATGCCCCCCCCGAGGCGGTGCCAGTCCATCCGGCGGCCATGGGGGGGGAGGATTTGGGCAAATATCTGCGTTCGCGCTCCTTTTGTCCCGAGGCAATGACCCCCACCGCCGCCACGGAAATCATCGCCCTCCCCAGTCGTAACCATGGCTCCCCCTGCGATGGCGAGGGTTCAGAATTTTTACCGGTGCTCTCCGGGGATGAGGAGGAAATTAGCGATATTGGCAAGCTGCCCCTGCGGTGGTGGCGGGTGGCAGGGCTACAACTCACCCCCCTCGATACGGCTCAACTACTCCGTCATCTGCCCCTCAATTCTCTCCAGGGCCGTAAGGCGGCTTGGGGGGATGCGTTGCGGTTTTGGTCCCATGTGTACCGCTGGAGTTTGGATCTGGTGGCGCGGGGCAAGGTGTTGCCGGGGTTGCGGGGCAATTTGGCGGAATGGCATCCCCTCCTTGATAGTGCTTTAGATCAGGATCGGTTGACGAACTTTGCCCAACAGATGCCGGGCCTCTGCCGCACCTATGCTGAGGGTGAACCCTCCAAACAGAAACCCCGTCGCCATGACCTCTGGCATGATCCCCAAACCCTGATTCTCAACTTCCTCAGTCAGTTAGTGGATGCCCAAATTCGCCCCGATGGAGCCTTAACGGTTCCCCTCCCCAAGGAAGCCCTGTCCCAGCCTTGGGTGGTGGCCTTGACCCAGCCGACGGCAACGGTGGCGGCCAGTGGGGATAGTTTGCGCCGGCTGGAAACGATGCTGAATACTTGGCGATCGCCCGTCCAGGAGGCGATCATCACCCCCGCTACGGAAAAGCTCAACCTCAATGAGTTTCGCCTTTGTTTAGTGTTAATCCCCCCCTCACCGGGGGAAATCGCTTGGGGCAAGCAGTTGGGGGAACCCAAATGGAAACTCAACTACACCCTCAGTGCCAGCCATACCCCAGACTGTGCCATTGATGCGGAAACGATTTGGCAAAATCCGGTGGATCAGTTGCCGATTCAGGATCAAGTTTTAGACTATCCCCAGGAAACGCTGTTGCGGGGTTTGGGTTTAGCGGCTCGCCTCTATGAACCGATTCGCGCCAGCTTGGATGATCCCAAACCAACGGGCTGCAAACTCAACGCCATTGAAGCCTATGAATTGGTGCGATCGCGGGTGCAACAGTTGGAGGATGCCGGGTTTACGGTGTTGTTGCCCCCGGGTTTGGCCCCCGGTGCGGGGGAAAAACGCCTCGGGTTAAATATTACGGCCCAGGTGCGGGCGAAGCGGAACGAGCGGTTAGGACTGAAAACGCCGCTCATTTATACTTTAGAACTGGCCATAGGGGCGCAAACGATTACGCTGCCGGAGTTTGAGCAGTTGTTAGAGCAGCGATCGCCCCTCGTGGAGGTGAATGGGGAATGGTTGGCCCTGCAACCGGCGGATGTGCGATCGGCCCTGACGATGCTCAAGGGGGGAGATCAGGCGGAAATGGCCCTGACGGTGGAAGATGCCCTGCGGTTTAGTACCGGCGGCCCCCAGTTGTTGGGGAAATTGCCGGTGGTGAATTTCACCGCTCAGGGGCCATTGAAGGATTTAATTGCGGCCTTGGTGGAAAATAAGGCGATCGCCTCTATCCCCACCCCCGCCGGGTTTGTTGGCACATTGCGGCCCTACCAATTGCGGGGGGCCAGTTGGTTGGCGTTTTTGGAGCAATGGAGTTTAGGGGCCTGTTTGGCCGATGACATGGGGTTAGGGAAAACGCTGCAATTGATTGCCTTTGTGCTGCATCTTAAGGAAAATGACTTGATTGATCAGCCCACCCTCGTGGTTTGTCCCACCTCGATCCTCAGTAATTGGGAGCGGGAGGTGCATAAATTTGCCCCAGGGTTAAAGGTGTGGGTTCACCACGGCGAGAAGCGCAAAAAGGGGAAACCCTTTGTGGTCATGGCCCAAAAGCAGGATCTCGTCCTCACCAGTTATTCCCTGGTGTTTCGGGATGTGAAAACCTTGGAACAGGTGGCCTGGGGGGGCGTGGTGTTGGATGAAGCCCAAAATGTCAAAAATGCCCAGGCCAAGCAATCCCAAGCGGTGCGCCAACTCAATGCCGGGTTCCGCGTCGCCCTCACCGGTACGCCTGTGGAAAACCGGCTCACAGAACTCTGGTCGATCCTCGATTTCCTCAACCCCAATTTTTTGGGAGATCAGCCCTTTTTCCAAAAACGGTTTGCCACCCCCATTGAAAAGTATGGCGATCGCAACTCCCTGCAAACCCTCCGCTCCCTCGTCCAACCCTTCATCCTCCGCCGCCTCAAAACCGATAAAACGATCATCCAAGACCTCCCTGAAAAGCAGGAAATGACTGTCTACTGTGGCCTTTCCGCCGAGCAGGCCCGCATTTATCAGCAGTTGGTGGATAAATCCCTGTTAGATATTGAAGCCGCCAAGGGCATCCAACGCCACGGCCTGATCCTCACCCTGCTCACCCGGTTAAAACAGGTGTGCAACCATCCCGCCCAATACCTCAGTGAAGCGGAATTGCGGTCGGGGAAACGGTCGGGGAAATTATTGCGGTTGCAGGAGATGTTAGAGGAGGTGATTGCGGAGGGCGATCGCGCCTTGATCTTCACCCAATTTGCGGAATGGGGCAAACTCCTACAACCCTATCTCAGCCAAAAACTCGAAACGGAGGTGATGTTCCTCTATGGCTCCACCACCCGCAACCAACGGCAGGAAATGATTGATCGGTTCCAAAATGACCCCGACGGGCCGCAAATTTTCCTGCTCTCCCTCAAAGCGGGCGGTACCGGTTTAAACCTCACCCGCGCTAACCATGTGTTTCACGTCGATCGCTGGTGGAATCCAGCGGTGGAAAACCAAGCCACTGACCGGGCGTTTCGCATTGGTCAACAGCGCAATGTGCAAGTCCATAAGTTTGTCTGTACCGGCACATTGGAGGAGCGGATCCACGACATCATCGAAAGCAAAAAGCAACTGGCGGAGCAAACCGTTGATACCGGGGAGCAATGGCTCACCAAGTTAGACACGGAACAGTTACGGAATCTACTGATGTTGGATAGTCAAGGCATCATGGATGCCGACGGCGAAGTTTAACCCCTCATCCCCTGCATTTCAACCCCCTTAATAAGGGGGTCGGCGTAGCCGGGGGGATCATGCCGACTGCGGCGGAACGGGATCCCCCCCTGCCCCCCCTTAACAAGGGGGGGTTCAAGAAATTAGCTTGATGGATCATTTGCTAATTCCTGAAATAGAGACTAGGCAAGGGTTTCAGGACTTATGTAAGCAGTAGCCTATTTTGGAGAGGGGGATTGAGGGGGTGAGGGGAATTAAACGGCGGAAAAATAGACCTTGGATTTTTTTGGGTCAGAAATCATCGTTTTATCCCCCTCCTGCCAACCCACCGGACAAACCTCAGCGGGATGGGCTTGGACATGCTGCACCGCCTTGAGGGTGCGGAGGGTTTCGTCGATGCTGCGGCCAAAGGAGAGATTATTGATCGTGGCGTGCTGGATAATGCCGTCTTTGTCGATGATGAATAACCCCCGGAGCGCGACCCCCGCCTCCGGATCGAGGACATTGTAGGCGGTGCTAATTTCTTTTTTAAGGTCAGAAATGAGGGGATAGGCAATATCCCCCACGCCCCCCTCCTTGCGATCGGTTTGAATCCAGGCCAGATGGGCAAACTCACTATCGACAGAGATCCCAAACAGTTCAGTATTGAGGGCCTTAAACTCCTCAGCGCGATCGCTAAAAGCCGTCACTTCCGTCGGGCAAACAAATGTGAAATCGAGGGGATAGAAAAACAGCACCACATATTTACCGCGATAATCCGACAACTTCACCGTTTTAAAATCCTGCTCAAAAACGGCAGTGGCGGTAAAATCCGGGGCCGGTTGGCCAACACGTAGGCATCCTTCCATCTCGATACTCACTCCTCTCAAATACGGGGGATTGCCCCCAGGGTCTTGCTTTATTGAACCAAATTGCATCAGTGGTGACAACTCAGGGACGATGGCTGTGCTGGCATCCCTTGCCCTGATCCGTCCGGACAGGATTATTCTGCCCCGAAAGAAGAAAGCAATTGTTGTTCTTTGTCAAGAGCCTTGTTGAACCCCACCACTGTCAACTATCCCATCTGCGGACAACTCTTGCACCACCGGTACAAAATTATTCAGGTGCTGAGTTCCGGGGCCTTCGGGCAAATCTATCTGGCCCAAGATACCCTAGACCCGACTCGTGCCCAATGTGCCGTTAAATATTACCTCTCCCACAATACCTATCCGCACTTGGTGAAAACCAGTCGGCGGTTGTTTCTCAATGAGGCGGAATTCCTCAAACGCCTGGGGGTTCATCCCCAGATCCCGCAATTTCTCAACTGTTTTGAGGAAAATCAAGGCTTTTTCCTCGTCCAGGAATATGTTGCTGGCTCTTCTTTTACCCAAGAGTTGGCGATCATCCGCCATAATGACCCCCTGGAGCGATCGGCTCAGGTGATTTATTTCCTCTGGGATTTACTGCTGATCCTTGAATTTGTCCATCGCCATGGCATTGTCCATGGGGATTTAAAGCCCAACAACATCATGCGACGCAGCAAGGATGGCAAGTTGGTCTTACTCGATTTTGGCGCGGCGCAACTGCTGCAAACGCCATCAAACCATCCCTCCAAATTCACCACCTTTCCCAGCTATCCCGGCGGCGCGAGTCCCTCGGGTTATGGAGCCGCTGAACAACTGCGAGGTAAGGTTTATCCCAGTAGTGACCTCTACGGGGCGGGGATCATGGCCATTGAACTGCTCACGGGTTTAGAGGTGAGCCATCTGCGCCACCACCCGAAAACCCAAAAAATTCAATGGCAACCTTGGACGGACACCAGCCCGCCGCCCCCGTATTTGGAGCCGTTGACGCAGATTCTCACGCGCTTGGTGGAATATGACCCTAAAGACCGCTATAGCAACACCACGGCGGTTTTAAAGGATTTAGAGCCGTTGCGATCGCCCGCCCACCAGGCCCTCAATGACCGCTGGCAGGGGATTTCCCTCAATGCCCTAGTGCCGTTACCCAAAACCCCAAAACCCACGGCCCATGCTGCGGTTAGTGATGCCGATCCCCTCCCAGAGCAACCCACGCCCCTCGAACAATCGGGGGTGATTGCCCATACCACAGCCATTGCTGAGTTACCCCGTTTGACCCAAGAATCTCCAGCTTCAACGCTGCAACTGCTGATGCGGATGGGGATTGTGATTGGTGTGCTCAATGTGTTTGCCATTGCCCTGGGCTACTATGCTTTGGTCAGTGCCGCCAGCACCGACCCCGGTGAGGAGACTTGGCAGGCGGCCCAGCAGGCGATCCAACGGGGACAACTGAGGGAGGCGATCGCCCTCGCCCGCTCCATTCCTCGCGATAGTGTCCGCTATGAGCAATCCCAAGCGGCAATCCAAGCATGGCAACAAGAGTGGGATCAGGCGATCCAATTGGTGAAGGCAACAGAAACCGCCCTCGCCACTCGCCAATGGCAAACAGTGCTCAACACAGCGGCCCAACTGCCGGACATTTACTACTGGCGGCAAAAGGTTCATCCCCTAGTAGAAGCGGCCCGGCCCCGTGCGGAAGATGAGGCGCGGCGACTGATGGCCCAGGCCTTTCGCTCGGCCCAAGAACGGGATTTTACCCGCGCCTTGGCCTTCCTCTATCAAATTTCCCCCCATACCCAAGTGGGGAAACAGGTGGAGCCAAAATTAAAGGAATATCAGGAAAAGCAGGATATTCGGGCCATGGTGAAGTTGCAATCTGCCTATGATTTGGCCATGGGTCAGCAGTTTAAGGGGGCGATCGCCATCCTGGAAGACATCCCCCCCAATACCCGGGCGGGGGCGATCGCCCAGGACAAAATCCATGAATACCAGGAAAAAGCCCAGGTTCGCCGCCAATTGTTAGCCCAAGCAAGTCCTTAGGACATCCAAGCCGGGCTAAAACGCGCTAAAACAGAGGCAAGTCGGGATCTTTTCCCGCCTCCTAACCATTCCGGCTCTCTAACACTTCTATGGTTCTTGCCCTCACTCAAAATACATCCCGTCAGCGGGAAATTTTAGAAATTGTCCTGGGTAATGGCTGGGACTATATGCGCGGTCTGTTGACCGGCGGCACAAAAGTAGAACCGCAAATCCCCCCCCCGGAGGTGTTACGCAATATTCTTGTGGAACTGGGGCC